>JBGSBN010000158.1:0-8342 GCA_041730515.1 Methylacidiphilales bacterium
TTGCAAAGCATTTAAAAACTCTGTATTGTTTAATCCCGTTTGTAGTTTTTGTTCCTCAAAATAAAAGAACATATTTTCGGTGGGCATATTTCCTGTTAAATCATCGGCTGCCATTGGGCAACCACCAAAACCTTTCATGGCGCCATCAAAACGCAAACAACCATTTTGGTAAGCTGCATCTATTTTTTCTTGCCAAGTATTGGGAGTAGTATGTAAATGTGCTCCAAATTCTATGGTTTTAAAAGTTGGAATTAAGTGTTTGAATAAATAACTAATTGATTCAGAATTGGCAATGCCAATGGTATCGCTCAATGAAATAATTTTGATACCTAATAAGTGCATTTCCATCACCCATTTTTCAACTATTTCGTTATTCCAAACATCACCATACGGATTACCAAAACCCATAGAAATATACACCACCAATTCTTTGTTATGCTTTACACATAAAGCTTGAATAGCCTTTACTGTTTCTAAACTTTGGGCAATGCTGCTATTGGTATTGCGCATTTGAAATGTTTCGCTAATAGAAAAAGGAAAACCCAAATACTTAATTTGTTCATGTTGAACAGCATTTTCTGCACCTTTTAAATTAGCTATAATGGCCAATAATTTACTTTTGGTATTGCTTAAATCTAAACCAGCCAAAACCTCAGCGGTATCAGCCATTTGCGGTATGGCTTTTGGCGACACAAAACTTCCAAAATCAATGGTATCAAAACCCACTTTTAACAATTGATTGATATAATTAATTTTGGTTTGAGTTGGAATAAAATTATGCAAGCCTTGCATTGCATCGCGTGGGCATTCAATTATTTTTATAGCCATAATTTAATAAGTGGTATATGGATAAAATGCATCTTCAAAATGCAAAATTTCGGTTTCTTGTTTGGTTTTAATAATGGCAATAATATCGAAACGAATTTCGCTTTTTATTCCATGTTTTTCTTGATACAAAACAGCAGCTTCCACCAATGTTTTTTGTTTGGCTTTACTTACTGCATTTTCAGGATTTACAAAATTACTTGAACGTGTTTTTACTTCTACTATTACTAAGCAGTTTTGGTGCTTTGCAATGATATCAACTTCAGTTTTTTGCTGTTGGTAGTTTCGTTCTAAAATTTGGTAACCCTTATTCAACAAAAAGTCACAAGCTAATTGCTCTCCAATTTCACCCATGACTTTATTGTTATGCTTCATTTTTTTAGTTCGAAGTACTTAGTTCTTAGCTGTTAATAAAATACAATCTATGGTCTATAAACTATGGTCTATCGTCTATCAACCATCGACTACTTATTCATAAACTCAACTACTTTGTTCACCATATTTTTTGAACCCATAATAATAGGCACACGTTGGTGAATTGCTGTTGGTTCTACATCTAAAATTCTTGTTGTTCCTGTAGTAGCTAATCCACCTGCTTGTTCTGCAATAAAACTCATTGGAATTCCTTCAAATAATAAACGTAATTTTCCATTCGGGCTTTTAGCAGTAGGAGGATAAATAAATACGCCACCTTTTAACAAATTACGGTGAAAATCGGCTACCATTGAACCTATATAACGCGCTGTATACGGTCGGCTTGTAGCTTTGTCAGTTTCTTTTACCCATGTTAAATAATCTTTTACTCCTTGCGGAAATTCAGCAGCATTACCCTCGTTAATGGAGTAAATTTTGCCATCTTCACTCGTTTTAATATCAGCATGACTTAAACAAAACTCTCCAATACTTGGATCTAAAGTAAATGCATTTACACCATTCCCTGTGCTAAATACTAACATAGTAGAAGTACCATAAAGTACATACCCAGCTGCTACTAATTTATTACCCGCTTGCAATACATCTGCTTCGGTTGGTTCAGTACCTTCGGGGGTTACACGTTTATAAATAGAAAAAATAGTTCCAATTGAAACATTTACGTCAATGTTAGAAGAACCATCTAACGGATCCATACAAATAACGTATTTTCCATTTTTAGAAAAAGTACCTTTTAATGGAATAATTCCTTCGTTCTCTTCACTTGCTATTACACAAACTTCGCCACCTTTACTAAAAGTAGAAATGAAAGTTTCATTACCAATAATGTCTAATTTTTTTACATCTTCTTCTTGAACGTTTACACTTCCATGGTCACCTAAAATGTTGGTTAAACCGGCTTTGTTAACCTCTCTACTAATTATTTTAGAAGCAATTCCAATATCGCGTAATAAGCGAGAAAGCTCACCTTTTGCAAAGGGAAAATCTTGTTGTTTTTCAATAACAAACTGGCCTAGGGTAGTAACGTTTTCCATAAAATTTATATAATAATTTGAGCAATTATAATATAAACTATTTAAACTGCGCATAGCCTTGACTAAAAGCAGTATTTTACAAAAACAAAAAACAAAATTAATACCTATAAAAAACTAACCCAATTATATCAATTATAAATACATAAAAACACCTTCACTTTGTGGAAGTTCAATATTTTCTATTAAACAATTTTCAAGTAACTTAGCCCAAGTTTCAAGGTATAGAGCCACATCCTCGCGGTTATTGTTTTTTAAAGTAGGAGTATTTTCAGGTAAATTGGCTAATACCAACGGATCAGACAAATATTCTAGATTTTTTAAATCAGTTGTACTTAAACCTTTTTCAAGCAAACCAAAAATCATTTTATCCATTTGTAAACCGCTGGTTGGGCAGTAATCGTTTACTTGTTCGCTCCAATCGCCAACGCCCACCAAAGCAAATTCGTGAATGGTTTTTTTATCAATATTTAGTAAGGTTTGAGCTAAATTACCACAATTACAGTTACCCATGTGGCCCCATTCGTATGGCTTACCATTTCTAAGATTTTTAGCCGTAGTTCTAAATGCTTCAATTAATAATAAATTTACCTTTGCCATGTTTTAGTGATTTTTGTACAATTATAAAAAATTTAAACGTCTAATTGTTTTGATTTTAAACTAAAAATATTTTTTGAGAAAATTTACCATAAAACATTTCCTTTAAATTGATGTATAAATAATAATAACTTATAATTGTAACCTATTTAAGAAACCAAAAAATATTGGATGAAAGTAACAGATATTATAAAAAACGCTAAAGAAACCCTTTTTTCAATTGAAATATTACCGCCTTTAAAAGGTAAAGATATTAAATCTGTTTATAGTGGCATTGATCCATTAATTGAATTTAAGCCGGCTTTTATTGATGTTACCTACCACCGCGAGGAGTATGTACTTAGAAAAAGGATTGATGGTGGTTTTGATAAAGTATATACACGCAAACGACCAGGCACAGTAGCTATTTGTGCTGCTATTATGAATCACTACAAAATAGACACCGTTCCTCATTTAATTTGTGGCGGATTTAGCAAAGAAGAAACCGAAAATGCATTAATAGAACTTAATTTTTTAGGGGTTGATAATGTATTGGTGTTAAGAGGTGATAATGTAAAAAACGAACCCAATTTTGTACCTGAACCTGATGGAAATAAAGATTCAATTGAATTATTGAAACAGGTAATTAATATGAATAATGGCATTTACTTAGATCCAGATTTAGAAAATGCTACTGCCTCCAATTTTTGTATTTCAGTTTCGGGATATCCAGAAAAACATTTTGAAGCACCAAATATGAACAGCGATTTAAAATGGTTAAAAGCCAAAATTGATGCTGGTGCAGAATACATTGTAACTCAAATGTTTTTTGACAATAAAAAGTTTATTGATTTTGTGGCCACCGTTAGAAGTATGGGGATTGATGTGCCAATTATTCCAGGTTTAAAACCAATTACTTCCAAAAAACAATTGAGTGTTTTACCAAAAATATTCCATATAGATATTCCTGTAGAGTTAACCAACGAAATTGATAAATGTAAAGATGATAAAGCCGTAAAACAAGTTGGTATTGAATGGGCTATTCAACAATCGAAGGAGTTAAAAGCTATTGGAACTCCTGTTTTACATTACTATACCATGGGCTTAGCCGAAACCACTAAGCAAATAGCTAGCCAAGTATTTTAACTATAAAAAAGGACATCTGAATTCAGATGTCCTTTTTTATGATTTAGTAATATTAATGCTTTAAGATGTAAGTTATTTCAATTAGCTTCAATAACAACTTGTTCAAATAAAAATACTTAATTATTAAACAATTACTTTATTTTTTTATTGATGGCATCATTCATTGCTTTTACCTCCAAATCTAACTCTTTGGTTGAAACACCTAATGCTTCTAGTAACAATGAAAACTGTTCGGCATTTTTTTCTTCCATTAACAATGGAACAATTCCTAAAATATTTGCTAAAGGTCTTCGCAATTCATGTGAAGTTTTGAAGGTAAATTCTTCTAATTTTTGAGTATATTCTTTTAGTTCAATTTCGTTTTTTTTACGCATATTAATATCACGCGTTATACCCATGCAACCAATTATTTCCCCTTGTCTATTATAAACAGGATTTAAGTTTATTTCTGCATAGTCTATTTGGTTTCCAATCATCCTTTCATCTTCAAAATACAACTTTTTACCTGCTAAAACTTGCTCATATATGGGTTTCCATTTATCTGCCCTACTTTCCAAAACGTCTTTAAAAAAGCTATCACCAATTTGAATATTTGAGTTAAAAACTTTTTTTCTTAGGTCAAAAAAAGCTTTATTGGCAGCGGTTAGTATAAAGTTGGTATCAAACGACCAAATAATTTCAAAAGTACTATCAACTAACGCTTTAAATTGGTTATTATAATAATCATATTCAAAATACCTTTTTACCCTTGAGGTTATATTATTTAAAATACAAGTACATTCATCAGCACCTCCCAAAAATCGAAAATTATAAAATTGATTATCAGCCTCTATATTTCTAAAGCAATGATAATTATTTTCGTGTAAATACTTAATTATTAAATCAGTAACTACACTAGGCAAATTTTGTTCAGACAAATGTTTATTTACCTCAATGCTTAAGCCACTATATTCTAGTTGGCTTAAGCATTCGGTAACAAATCCTTTTTTATTTATCTTAAAACACAATTCACTCATTTTATAAAAATTTTACTTACAATGACTCATCAGAAGCATTATGCAAATTGCTGTTTTTTCGGCTATAGATGAAGTAAACTAACACCCCCAATGTACCCCAAATTAAAAATGCAACCCAAGTTTCTTTACGAACATAGGCCATTAAAAATAAGTTGAATGCTACTCCTAAAGTTCCAACCAAATAAACAGCTGGAGCTCTATAAGGTCTTTCTAATTCAGGTTTTCTAAATCTAAGTAACATTACAGCTACACAAACCATTGCAAAAGCCAATAAAGTTCCCATACTACACATTTCGCTTACTTTATCGATTGGAGTTAAGGCAGCAACTACCGAAATAACACCACCCACCAAAATAGTACTTTTATGTGGTGTTTTAAAAACAGGATGTAATGTTTTGAAAAACTGAGGCAATAAACCATCTTTTGCCATTCCTAAAAATATACGCGTTTGACCTAACATCATTACCAACATAACCGATGTTAAACCAGCAGTGGCTGCAATGGTAATAATAAATACAGCCCAAGTTAAACCTTTTTCACTAAATGCTGAAGCTACTGGTGCAGCTTTATCAAGCACATCGTATTTTACCATTCCTGTTAAAACCAACGATACTAAAATATATAAAACCGTGCAAATTACCAATGAAGCTATAATGGCGAATGGAACATCTTTTTTAGGATTTACAGCCTCACCAGCCTGAGTTGAAACTGCATCAAATCCTATGTAAGCAAAGAAAACAATGGTAGCGGCTGTTAATACTCCTCCAAAACCAAAATTGATTTTTCCAGTTGCAACTCCATTTGCATCTAATTCAACTACTTCATTAGGAATAAAAGGAGTCCAATTTTCAACATTAATATAAAAAGCACCTACAATAATTACAAAAAGCACTACTGATATTTTTAAAATTACAATAATATTATTGGTACTTGCTGCTTCTTTAATTCCCTTAACCAAAACCGAAGTTACCACCCAAGTAATTACAAAAGCTGGTAAATTAAATGCAAAACTAGGAGCTTCCATTCCCGCTTTTAAGCATTTTTCAGTTGCGGTAGCAATATCATTGCAAAGCCAAATAGGAAAATCGAGGTGGAATAAATGCAGTAATTTAACAAAATAACCACTTCAAGCTACAGCAACAGTAGTGGCTCCCATCATGTATTCTAAAATTAAATTCCAACCAATAAACCATGCAAATAATTCTCCAACTGTTCCATAAGCATAACTGTATGCACTTCCTTCTACTGGTAAAACCGAAGCAAATTCTGCATAACAAAGCGAAGCAAATAAACAACCAATGCCAGCAATCACAAATGAAAGCGCTAATGCTGGACCAGCATAATCGTGCGCTGCAATACCTGTTAATGTAAAAATTCCACCACCAATAATGGCTCCAATTCCTAAAGATGTTAATCCCCAACGAGTTAATACACGGTTCAAACCGCTTTTTTTCATTTCGGCCTCAAAGGCACTAATTGGTTTTTTTCGCCAAACGCTCATATGTTTATTTAGTTTTATTGCATGGCAATATAATAATGAAAGCAAATTATACAAGAAGGATTTTTAGTTTCTAGTTTCTAGTTGTTAGTCGATAGACCATAGGAAATAAATATAACGTATAGTTACTTATCTATCATCCATCTACTATGGTCTATAGTCTATCGTCCATTAACTATCGTCTAAACTACTGTTCCCACTGTTTTACGCGCATTACTTTTACAAACCTTTTTTTATAATAATCGCTTAATAACCAGTCTTCTCTCACGCCATCACTTACCGATGAGTGGATGAATTTGACAGGTTGCCCGCGTTCGGAAGTTACAATGCCTACATGGCCAATTCTGCGGCCTCTTCTACTGCGCCCTTTAAAAAATATTAAATCTCCTTTTTGAATATTTTTATTATTAACCTCTATACCTATTAATGCTTGACCCGCGCTGGTATGAGGCAACCTAATTCCATATTTTGCAAAAACCATAATGGTGTATCCGCTGCAATCGTAACCTCTATTGCTAGTTCCTCCTCTTCTGTAATGCAGGCCAACGTATTTTTTTCCAAATTTAATCATGGAATCGGCAACAGCATTTTGTGTAGAAAGTCCCCAAACTGTAACTTTTTGGGCCAAAGAATCGTTTAAGGTGGCTGATAATGAATCAACTTTACCCTTATTTATTGACTGAGATGAAGAACCTAAAAAACACAATATCAAAAAGATACACGTTAATAATTTTGATATTGAAGTTTCAATTTTGCTCATTTCTAATTAACGAAAATAAGTTTTCTATTTTAAATCTAAAAACATACTTTCGCAGTTCTGTAAAAATGAAGTATTTAAGTTTATTAACTCTTATATTAATTCTAGCATTTGGAAGTTGTAAAAGCAAGTTTCAAAAAGCTTTAAAAAGTCCTGACCCTAAGAAAAAATTAGAGGTGGCTGAGTATTTTTTTAAAAAGAAAGATTTTTATAGAGCTCAAACATTATTTGATCAAATAGAAAATGAAGTAGCGAATACTCCTTTGGCAGAGAAAATTTTATTTTATCAAGCTGAGTGCGATTTTGGTTTAAAAATGTATTCGTTAGCGGGTTACAGGTATAAAATTTATTACGAAACTTACCCAACTAGCCCAAATTCAGAAGAAGCTTTGTATAGAAATGCTTATTGTATTTTCTTAGAATCGCAAGATTCGGAGTTAGACCAAACAGATACTTACAAAGCAGTAGAAACTTTTAAAATATTTGTAAATGTGTATCCCGAAAGTAAATATGTAGAGGAATGCAACAAATATTTAGATAAGTTAAGAAATAAATTATCTCAAAAGGCATTTAATAATGCTAAATTGTATTATAATATTGGTGCTTATAAAAGTGCAATTGTTTCACTAAAAAACGTGGTGAATGATTTTCCGGAAATAGCACAAAGAGAAGAAATTGATTTTTTAATTTTAAGATCAAATTATTTATTAGCCGAAAATAGTATTCCTGAAAAACAAATAGAGCGTTTTCAAGAAACAATAAGTGCTTTTGAAGAGTTTACTGAATACTATACAGAAAGCAGTAAATACATGAGCAGCGCTAAGCAAATAAAAGAAAAAGCAGTTACAGCATTAAATAAAATAAATAAACAAAAATAAATGGCAACCTTAAATCACAATTACCAAAACGTACCAACTACAACTGTTACTCGCGACTTACGTAAATTAGAAGCAGAAACAGGAAACTTGTACGAAACAATTGCAATTATTGCTAAAAGAGCTAACCAAATTGGTGCTCAAATGAAAGAAGAATTACACAGCAAATTGAACGAATTTGATAAC
>JBGSBN010000159.1:0-8309 GCA_041730515.1 Methylacidiphilales bacterium
GGCAAGAAAGAAACTACTTAATAATTTTGTGTTATTCATTTACGGTAAAATATTTACCTAGTTTTTGAATAATTTTTTTGTACTTATTTTACACTTTTTTGTGTAAACCTATTTTAGGACTATTCTTTTTTTATCCTTTTATATTTTCCCTTACTTGGGCTAATGTATAATCAATTAGTAGTTTACCATCTCTAAATACTTCTTTCAGTTCGCCTTGTTTTTCTTCGTCCCAAGTTACTTCGTCAATCAATACATATTTGCCATTTTGTTTCTCAATTTTCATCAATCCTTTGGCCGATTTTTTGGTTCCATCATCGGTAATTGGATTTTTAAAAATAGCCCTACCTTCATTATTTACTTCGCCATAAGTAGCTTTCATGGCAAAACCAAAAGTATCGCGGGTATTGTATTGATAGGTAAATGAGCCAATTCCTAACACAATATTGGTAGATGCAAAACCTTTTTGTTTTAAGCGTTCACCAATTTGAGCCGCTCTTTCTAAAGTAATACTATCGCCATAAATGGCACCAATTTGAGGAACCAACTCTTTGTAGCCTTTTGAGTTAGTATGTCCGCCAAACACATCCCAAAGCAGTTCTATCACGCCTTTTCGTTCAGCTTCGGTTTTACCATTGGCATTTCCACAAATTATATCAACTGGATCGCCACTATCAGGACGAATAACAACTTTGCCTTCGCGGTTTAAAATTTCGGTTTTAAGTGCAGGTAAATATTGCGTAAGCACTTTCCATAAATCCCAAGTATCAGATACAATGGAAACTATTCCTTTAGGATAAATTTGGGTAATCAATCGTTTAAATGTTTCAAACTCACCATCCGTAGTGCCCATACACATTACTGAATGTTCGGTTGCCGCTACCGATGCGCCTATTAATTCATTATCGGAATTGGCATTGTAATAATTTTCTAAAAAATCAATGGCTGGAATGGTATCAGTTCCAGTAAAACTTAACAAATGCCCTGCTGCCGAAGTAATTGCAGCTTCTATACCACCCATGCCTCGCATTGAAAAATCGTGACCTTGCCAACTCACAAAATCTAAATTATCCGAAGTTTCATGCGCCATTTTATCTAAAATTTTACGGTATTGCTTGGCTATGGTAGCCGAATTGCAAGGCAACCAAATTACAGCCGAAAGCAATGTTTCAAAGTAATTGGTTAACCAAAAAAATTCAGGCTTGGTATTATACATGGTAAACATAGGTACTCGCACCGATACAGAAGCTCCTTCGGGCAATGCTTTAAAAACCATCGGTATATAACCTAAATCGTGCAATGCTTCAATATGAGCTGTACCAACCAAATTTTCGCCCAAGTAATTATTAATTCTTCGAGCGTATTGGCTAACTACTTTTTCTTTTGGTTGCTTAAAAAAGTAAGTTTCAAAATCTTCTACAATGTATTTTTTTATAAAATACTGCAATCCAAAAAACACTACTTCATCCACTCCCTCTACCCTACTTTTACGCGGTGTCCAATTTGAATAAACCAAAGTTGTTCCATCAGGATATTGCCTTCTGTGGTCAACTTTGTAACCATCGGTTAATAATAAAAGATTCATGTGTTTTTAGTTTTGTTCTTTTAGTTAATTTGTTAAACAATTCAATAATTTATTGCAAAGTTTTGTTTAGTCGTCATTGCCAACGCAGTGAAGCAATCTGAAACAAAACTTACAGTGAGATTGCTTCTCTCTGTTCGCAATGACGTTTAGAATTATTTAAGTGCTCTGAGTATTTCAATGGCAAATTGCCTATCTAAGTTTTTCATTTGCTCGCTTAATTCGTTATAAGGTAAAATACACTCATTTTCCCAACGTTGCTTTCTTTCAGTTGATAAATTAGGTTCATGCTGCAATAATTCAGTAGCCCATAGCATCCAATTTTTATGTATTATTTCAGCCACCACCTCTATTTGATTTGCTGATTCTTTATCTGAAAAAAGATTCATTTTGTTTATTTATTACGTCCTTTTTCGTTTGGATATAAAGTAAAAACTTCATCGCTTTGCCAAAATTGTTTTGTATCAATATCCAAACAAGTTAGTTTTCCTAAAAATGCTGCTCCAGTATCAATATTCCAAACATTGCAGCCTTGCATTGGAACAGTTTGATTGTAATTAAGTGTAGGCGTATGACCTATATAAATTTCGTTAAATAACAATAACCTTTTAGGGTACAAAACCGATTGCCTTTGAATGCGTTTATCCATGGTAACGGCCATTTCCCAAAGTGTTCTGTCCCATGAGTAATTACTTTCGTAATGCTCGCTAGCAGGTCCATGCATAGACGAAAAACCTGCATGAATAAATAACCTATTTTTACCGTCAATATAATAATTGGTTAAGTTTTCAAAAAATTGCAAATGAGCCACTAACTGTTCTGCAGTATAATTATGATAGCTATTGATGGTTTCCAACGCACCATGTTTTAACCTAAACGGAATTTCTTCTTTATACATTAACCACTCGTGGCACCAAGTATCGTGATTGCCTTTTATAAAAACGCACTCGTTAGTTTGTCTCAATGCCATGAGGTAATCAATTAATTGAGCTGATTGACTCCAACCATCTACATAATCGCCTAAAAATATCAGTTTATCGGTTTGGGTAACTTGTGCTCTTTCAAACACTTGCTCCAAAGCTTTTAAACCTCCATGTATATCGCCTATTACTAATGTTCTACTCATTGTTAAAGTTTATAAATTCTACTGGAACATAATTGGTAAGCCAAACCTTATTTTCTGATAAATAAAATTCGTAACCTTTGTTGCACATTTCAAATGCGTTCACGGTTAAAATAATCGGTTTACCTTTTCTGCTTCCAACTTTTATAGCCGTATCTTTTTCAGCACTTAAATGTACATGTTGTCTAGCCATTTTTAATAATCCATTTTGCTTAATACTTTCTATAAATTCATGGGTGGTGCCATGAAACAAAATACTTGGAGGAACTGTATTTTCATATAATAAATCCACTTGAACCGAATGCCCTTGACTTGCTCTTATTTTTGATTTATCATCATTAAAGGCAAATCTTTGTTTGTCGTTGGTAAATACAATTTCATCTAATTGCAACTTATCAAAATAAACTTTTTCACTTTTACTTTTTTCAATCAATTCATCAACCAAAGCCCAACCGTTTTCATCTAAAACCAAATTAATAATTTCTGGCTGATGGCGCAAAACCAAGCTTAAAAACTTACTAATATGTTTCTTTTCTTTATCATTCATGTTATGAGTTTGCCAATAAATCTTGGTACAATGTATAATTTTCATCGTCAAAGCACACAAAAACAATATTTTCAATCAATTTAAATTCAAAACTTTTTACGGTTTCTACTGCTATTTGTGCTGCTTTATCTTTTGGGAAATGATAAATTCCAGTACTGATATTTGGAAAAGCAATGCTTGTAATATTATTGGCTTCGGCCAATATTAAACTGTTTTTATAGCAATTAGCTAATAAAATTTTCTTTTCTTCTTTATCGCCATTCCATACCGGCCCAACTGTATGAATTACAAATTTAGCCGGTAAATTTCCTGCTGATGTAATCACAGCTTCTCCCGTATTACAACCACCTTGTTTATTGCGTATTGCCATGCAATCGTCTAAAATTGCTTTGCCGCCTTTTCTGTGAATAGCACCATCAACCCCGCCACCACCAAGTAATGAATTATTGGCTGCATTTACTATGGCATCTATTTCTATTTCGGTTATATCACCTTTAATTACTGTTATTTTCATAACACTTCGCTCATTTCAATTTGAATAATGTTTTCATCGTTTGTATTTTTAATGGAATTGGTGGTAAAAATTCCATCAAAATAAGCGGCTAGTTCAGCAGTTCCTTTGCTAAATATACCATGGCTTACCGCCAAATACAATTTACCTGCATTTTTAGCTTTTAAGGCTTCCGCTAAGCCAATAAAAGTTCCGCCACCATCACAAATATCATCTACTATCAAACAATCTTTGCCTTGTAAATCATCGGCAAAAACTTTAAAACCCGAAAGCTTTCCTGTTTTTACATCGCGGCTTTTGCTGCATTCAATTACTTGTTTTCCACCTAAATTTTGTGCCAACTTATATATTTTTTTCAATGCGCCTCCATCAGGCGAAACCAACAACAAGCTATCGTTTAATTGATTTACAACTTTAGCTATAAAATGGCTATTATCTATTGTTTCGCAATTATTTAACAAGGCTGGTGTTACCTCTGAATGCACATCAAAAATTTGGATATTGTTTAATTGCAAAGCATTGATAATTTGTGCATACACCTTTACGGTAAGTGGCTCGCCTGTTTGCATCAATCTATCTTGCCTTGCGGCAGGAAAATAAGGAATAAAAGCGTTGATGGTTTTTACCTTCATGCGTTGCAATGCATCTACAGCTATGAGCAATAAACCCAAATCGTTAAACGAATTAATACGATGGGTAATGGTTACAGTTTGATTTGTATCGAAAGGAATAATTTTTATATGAGGCTCGCCACCTGCAAATACAAAACTTTCAAATGCTATTTCGGTATCGTTTAAAAATGGTTTAAAGTTGTTATCTAAATTTAATAGCATATTGCCTCCTTTATGTGTAATTGTTACACAAACAAAGGTGTAATAAATTTACCAAACAAATATTTTGTGTAATTTTTACACTAATAAATACAAATAACTAATAATCAATTTTTTATATTTAAAATTGAAGCATAGAGAAACTAAATATAAATGAAATTATTAGAATCATGGCAGTTATTCCTACTAATATTCTTCTCTTTAGTTTTGGATTGTTATTTATTAAATTTTTGAAGTAATAATAGTTATTTATCGCGCTGATTACAAATGCAATAAAAGCAAATAAAAAGATGTACTTCTTTTCATCATTTCCATCCCAAGCTAGTAAAAAAGCAATTTCAGTTAAAACGATTGTCAATACAGCAAAAAGAATATAAGTGCTTGTTGATTGTCTTTTGAAAAAATTATTCATAATTAAATTAGATTTATTGCTAACGTCAGCGTATTAACCTCGATGTATCAGAACCATTCACAAACTGTATTCAAACATGCATATAAAAGCATAAAAAACAAAGTAAAGGCTGAAATTAATTATTTTCTCCAAAACTTTAAATCAGTGACTTGAAAATCCAAATTACTCTTCAATGTTCTTTTATTGGTTTATTTTCCAATATCCTGATTTATCACTACCAATACGTTCTATTTTTCCGTTGTTTCTAAGTTCTTTAATTTTTCGTCTTACGGTGCTCAAACTCATTTTTAAACGTTCACTCATTTCATTAGCAGTTATTTTATTGTCTTGCTTAATCAATGAAAATACAGTATCATTTACAGTGTCATTTTGAGGTTTTACAGTGTCATTTACAGTGTCAGCAAAAATATGAATTTCACGGTTTTTAAGTGCATAGTTGCCTTTGAGTAATAAGTTTAAAAGAAAATAAATCAAAAACTTTTCTGTTTCTTGCTTTTTACAAATGTCGGTTTTTCTGTTGGTTAATTATTGTTCAAGTTGCGAAAGCGCTAAAAAAAATTAATGTTTATTGTTACTTGTATTTATCTATTAGAGGTTTCCAAAGCTTCGTCCCTACAAGCATAAATCAATGCTCTAATTTATTCTATGCGTTTAATCCTTGTCTGTTAACAGCTGTTATTCTTTTAGTTTATTATGGCACTGTTGTCTCATTTGTTGATTTGTCAAGTATGTCCATGAATTATTTTTTCTGTCGAAAATAAGTCTGCCATTTGGAAGTGAACTAATATAAGTTCCAATTCCTCCACAGATTTGAAAGTCTTGTCCTTTTGGTAAAAATATAAATTTAGAAATGTCGATGTCGATTGTATCTGAGGAGTTATTGAAATTCTTATGAGAAATTGTATATATATTTCTGTAATAATGTTTTCGTTTAGGTCGAAGTTTCTGAGTTAACATTGAGCTGTCAGAGATATAAACAATTGGTCTACCTGTAACAGTTTTGATTAGTGTTGAGTAGTCAAGTTTGCAGATGATAAAAATATCTTTATAATTTGTTGTTGAATCAATTTGTTTAAAATAACTTTCAATTGTCTGATTGAATGAATTTTTTAATAAACTGTCAGATGGAATTTGTCCATGGGTTTTATTAACTAAAATTATCAATATAATTATTAGAATTAGTCTCATTTTATTAAACACACAGATAAAAGCATAAAAAACAAAGTAACGGCTCAATTAAATTACAATTACTTTCTCCAAAACTTTAAATCAGTGACTTCAAAATCCAGTTGATAAGATTTATTTAACTCACCCGAATTGATGTCAATAAACAATAATTTATTTTGAGGATAACTTAGCATAATAAACGAATTAGTTTCTTTATCGTAGCTAAAAACGCAACCTAAGTAATTATTGTCTTCATTAACTTCAACCTCGCTCAAAGTGTTTCCTGTTTCTATATCAACAGTTATAATTTTATTTTTTTGAGATGTATTTGAATAATTAAATCCAATTAAGCGGTTATTTTCTTCATCGAGCAAGCAGCCCGAAAACTGAACACCAATTTTGGTAGTTTTTAAAACTTCTCCAGTATTTGGATTTACGAACAATAAACTACCATCGGATGCTAAAAGCAGGTAATCTTTTTCTTTCTGTCTATAAGCGCTAAAACAAGCCAATATTGAATTACTAGGGTATCTAATATAATTTCTTGCAACTAAGGTTCCGTTTCCTATATCAACCTTAGTTATAAAATTGGAGTCATTGGCGTACGCTTGTCCAATAATTGTATTTTCAACTGGGTCGCTAACCACTTGTGATAAATAACCAGGCAATTGTAAGGTTTTGATTATTTCGTTGGTGGTTACATTCCTTAACACATAATAAGAATTACAATCTACATATCCAAAAGCCTCATTTTTGGCATCATAAACTGTAGAACCAAAAACAAAACAATCAATATTGGTTGAACTAATTTTGCCAGAATTAAGATTTAAATTAACTAGCTCAGGACTGCCAGATTCAGCTTTAATACCTGAAAGATGTAATTCATTTATGGTAAAAGTCTCTTTATTATTTTCTTTTTTACAAGTGGTAAAGAATAAAACTATAAATGTTAGATAAAGTAAGTTTTTCATAACTTGTTTTTTTATGCAATTAAAGAAACTTTGGCAATAAAAAAAATAGTATAAGTTGTACAATCTAGATAGTTTTCGGGATGAATTTAAGTGCTCATTTTTTATAGAGGAACGACACTTGAATTTGCAAAATGGCTATTATATAGCATTTATTTATTAATTGTATAAATCGGGGCTTCACCGAAATCACCGTCTTTCCAACCATGAAAGCCCATGCACATTCCATCTCCTTCAAGTGTATTTATTTCCTGAACAATTTCATCGTTTCTTTCCAATAAAATTTTACTTTCAATTCGAACCAAGTATTCCTCGTTTGCTAATGTTCCTGTCACACCATCCATCATCATCATAAGTCCATAAATGGCATCATCAATTCCAGTAATAATTTTTTGTCTGATGTCGTCATCTTGTTCGTCAGGAATTCTGTCTATTGCATATTTTCTCATATCTTGGAAAATAATAAATCCAGCAGCATGCTGTAACCAAAGTTCTTTACTCCTCTCGTCTTTAGGAGGTTCTGTTAATATGTAATTCATATTATAATTGTTCTTATGTTCTAAAAAACGATGTTTTGTTCGTTCATATTTTCAGGTGTTTAACATCTACTTATGAACCCGATACATTTGGACTATTCACAAACTGTATTCAAACATGCGGATTAAAACATAAAAAACAAAGTAAAAAAAATTGAGTTTGAATAGTAAAATTTATGGAATATAGTTTTTACAATTTTGTAGAGACGTTGCACTGCAACGTCTTTTTTATGGAGACGTAACATGTTACGTCTCTACGTTATGCCGCGCAACCATCTTCAAATGGCTGTTTCGATTCATTCAAGCGTTTAATACTTATATGTAGGAGGCTGGTATATTTGTCCTATCGTCTTTGTTGGCTAATTTCATTTTTGGCTTTCTAACGTGTTTTTTCCAACATTATATGCATAAACTGCTGCTGGTAAGTATTGAATTTGAATTGCATTAAATTCTTTAGTTCCTGATTTGTCAATGGAAGTTACCAATGCTTGCGCTAGTTTATTTTCTTCACAAAAAGAAGCAAGACTTTTTAATTCATTGGGTGCTTCAAAAAATCTGTTACTCCATTTAATTTCTACAGCCCAATCAGGTCTGTTTGTTTTTCTACTAATATTAACTAAGTCAACTTCTCCATTT
>JBGSBN010000160.1:0-8276 GCA_041730515.1 Methylacidiphilales bacterium
CTACCATAACGATTTTTATAATTATATTGATTTACATCCCACAGTTGTAATCTTGGCGAAAGGTGTTCAATGGTTTTAACGCTTTTACCAATCGATTCGTAATCTTGATTGGTTAATTTAATATCTCTTCCCGGTTGAATACCATCGTAAGCTATTGAAGTACGTCCGTTATTGAACCAAACACTATTTACAGCATCGTGTGAGAATTGGAATTTTACGCCATTTCCCAAACCATTGCCAGCACCTAGCAAAACTATGAGCATAAAAATACCCCAAGCCACACTGAACCCTGTAAGGAAAGTGCGGAGTCTATTTTTGCTAATAGACGCAAATATTTCTTGCCATTTATCTATATCAAACATTGTTTTGAGTACGAATTGCGAAGTGCCAGAAGTGCGAAATTAACTAAGTTCGGATTGCGAAATGCCAAAAATTCGAAATGTTTTGCACTTGAATTTATTTCAAATTTATTTTTCATTTTATAATTTTTTCTATCCATTTAATCCGCATTTTTGGCACTCCGAACTCCGCATTTTTTATTTTACCTTTTTTCTTTTGCTGTTTTTCCTGATGCAGTAAATATTGCTGTTAATTCACTTGCTTCTTTTTTCAATTGCTCAACTTTATCGTCTGTAAGTATTTTTGCCATTTCAATAAGCTCTAACCAATAAACGCATTCATCTGCTTCTTCTTCTACAATAGTTATTTTAGAAATAAAATCAGCTTTTGACCTTGCTCTACAAGCTGTTCTATAATTGGCTCCAACAGAAGTGGCTGCCCTCAACAATTGATTGCTAATTACTTTTGACGCTTGAGAGTTATCCATTTTTTTTGTTAAATTTATTATTTCTAAAGCAAACTTTTGAGTTTTTAATTTCAAATTATTAAATTCATTCGACATGGTTTTTTACAATAATTTTTACCTTTTATTTACTTCGAACTTTTGTCACTTCGAACTTCGCATTTAATTTCATTTAATCCGCACTTTTGGCATTCCGAACTCCGCATTTAATTTCATTTACTTCGCATTTTTGTTCACTGCGCATTCCGCATTTTTATAATATCAATCCATCCTTCAATCGAATCACTCTATCTGTCATATCAGCTATATCGTGTTCGTGGGTTACAATCACTACTGTAATTCCGCTTTTATTTACCTCTTTTAGCAAATTCATAACATCGTAACTGGTTTGTGTATCTAATGCCCCAGTTGGTTCATCGGCTAAAATCATTTTGGGTTGTGTTATCAATGCCCTAGCAATGGCCACACGTTGTTTTTGGCCTCCACTCATTTCATTAGGCATGTGTTTAGCCCAATCTAATAAACCAACTTTTTCTAAATATTCCAAGGCAATGGCATTACGTTTTTTACTACTTATATTTTGATAATAAAGTGGTAAAGCGACATTTTCCATGGCATTTTTAAACGAAATTAAATTGAACGATTGAAACACAAAACCAATATACTGATTACGCAATTTGGCTGCTTTGGTTTCATTTAAATGCTGAATTAAAGTTCCTCCTAAGAGATACTCACCAGCATCGTAGCTATCTAAAATACCTAAAATATTAAGTAAAGTTGATTTTCCGCTACCCGAAGAGCCCATAATAGAAACCATTTCACCTTCGTTCACCTTCATATCAATGCCTTTAAGCACTTTCATTTTATTATCACCAACGGTGTACGATTTCTGTATATTTTTTAATTCAATCATTTTAAGAGCGCCAAATATAAATTTAAACTACGTTTGACTTTGTTTGTTTACACAAGCGGACAATTTTCACAATAAAGCAAAAATAAAGCCCACCAATTATTGATGAGCTTTATTTTTTAAAGTATGAAATAAATAAAATGAAAGATTAATTTACTCCAAAATTGTAACTAAACCCAATCATTAAGCCACCGGGTCTAAAAGCGTTTAACTTCTTTTTTCCATCATTAGTTAGTTGATTAGTATAATCTAACATTTCATGACTTCCACCATCTACTAGAATTGAAAATCCTAAATCTAAAACCATTCTATTTCCACTTTTTCTAATCCATTGGCGTTGAACCCCAATATTAAAAGTAGTAGCAGGGTTTATGTTTAATTCAATGTTCTTTTCACTTGTTTTATCAAATTGGTCTTTTACTTCTAAATCTAATTTTATATTTTCTAACCCGCTAGCCCTTGAAATACTCAAAAATGGGCACCAAGCATTTTTGTTAATTGCATTAAATACCAAGCCTAAGGAAGTTTTACTTCCCCAAGTTCCTAATCCAACTCCAGCATCTAGAATCATTTTGTTATTAAGCCGAATGCCAAGTTTAAAACCAACCGCACCGCAATTGTTATTTATGCCCGTACCCGTGCCAAGATAAAAAGCTGGAAGTTTTTGCTCTGTTTCTGTTTGCGCATTTGCTAATTGTGTTAGCAGACTAATTAAAATTACAATTACAAAATATTTCATTTTTTGAGTAATACTAATTAATGTCCACTAGCTATTTTCTTGTCAAAATCAATTCCTTGACTTTTTAAAATTCCGCTTACTTTCCATGCATAAAAAGCCAAATAAGCAAAACATAAAACACCAATAATATAACTGAAGTGAATTCCTATAGAATCGGCAACAGTTCCTTGTAACCAACTTACAATTCCTCCACCCATAATCATCATAATTAGGAAACTACTGCCTTGGCTTGTATGTTTTCCTAATCCGCTAATGGCTAATGTAAATATACAAGGCCAAAGGGTGCTACAAAATAATCCAACGCTGGTAAAAGCATAAACACTAATCATTCCATCGGTAACCATTCCAATGATTAAAGCTAAAATACCTAATGCCGAAAAAATTAACAACATGCGTGCAGGATTACCTTTGCTTGCCATATCTGCAAAAATTAATACTAAAATGATTAATCCATACACATAAAATGGTGTTAAGTCGTGATTCATAAATTTATTTACACCTAAAAACACCGCAAATGCTAAATATGGCGCTACAAAGCGTAATATTTTTTGCAAATTCATGTCTTCGGTAAATGCTTCAACCGCACCTGTCCAACGGCCAATCATTAAACTAGCCCAATATAGTGAAATAAATGGCGCTACATCTTTTGTTAAAAAGCCTAAGTTTTTTTCCATATAAGCAGGTAAATTACTTGCGGTTGAAACCTCTACACCCACATAAACAAATATGGCTATCATACCTAAAATTAATTGAGGATATTTTAAAGCAGAAGTTTTTGTTGATTCAGTTTGGTCATTACTTTCGGCTACAATAGCTGGCTTATCTGGCAATGAAGAAAATTTTAATAAAATAGCCACCAATAAAAAAGCAGCTCCTAAAACCAAATAAGGAATTTTAACACTTTCTATACTCATTTCTGATTGACCCGAAGTAGCCGCTCCAAATATGGCAAAACTTACAATTAATGGTCCAATGGTTGTTCCTAAATTATTAATTCCTCCTGCCAAAGTTAATCGTTGGGAACCGGTGTTTATTGGACCCAATGCAATGGCTAATGGGTTTGCCACTGTTTGTTGTAATGAAAATCCGAGGGCTACAATAAATAAACCTGAAAGCATTAAAGTAAATGAACCTGTGTTTGCAGCTGGATAAAAAAGCAAAGTTCCTAAAGCTGATATGAAAAGTCCTAAAGCAAGACCATTTTTATACCCAATTTTGTTTACCAAATCTTGTTTCATTAATACAGAAATGCCCATATAAATTAATGAGCCAACTGTATAAGCTATATAAAATGCTAAAGATACTAACTGGCTTTCGCCTTGGCTTAAATTAAAGGCAGTTTTAAATACTGGTATTAAAATATCGTTACTGGCAGCCACAAAGCCCCAAAAGAAAAATACGATTACTAAAGGGACAAGTTGCCCCCAATTTGTTTTTGAATTTTGTTCCATTTTATAAATTTATTTGCAGTCAAATACGGAAATTATGAGCAAAACAAAAAATTAAATTTTTCAAATAGTGTTTGTTCTCTAATTAATGTATTATAAAATATAAATTCGTGACTTAATTTTTCAAAAGAGATGCAAATTAGTGAAGCTCAAAAACAGGTTGACGAATGGATAAAAACCATTGGCGTTAGGTATTTTAACGAATTGACCAACACCGCTATTTTAATGGAAGAAGTTGGGGAGTTGGCACGTATTATGGCTCGCAAATATGGTGAACAAAGTTTTAAAGACAAGGAGAAAGACAAGGACCTAGCTGATGAAATGGCTGATGTACTTTGGGTTTTAATTTGCCTTGCTAATCAAACTGGAGTAAACTTAACTGAAGCATTTGAAAAAAACATAACAAAAAAAACCAATCGCGATGCAACTAGGCATTTGGAGAATGAGAAACTAATTTGAAATTATGGATTATGAATTAAAAATTACAAATTATGAATTGAAAACAATTAAGCAATTCAACAATATAACAATTCATCAAGTCAACAATATTAGAAATCAATCACGCCTTGCGTGACAATAAATAATCTAAAACATGAAATACGAAAAACATATATTTATTTGCGCCAACCAAAAGGGCGAAGGGAAAGTTTGCTGCGGACAAGAACGCGGAATGGCTTTGGTAGAAAAATTTAGAGAAGTACTAAAAGAAAATGGCTTACAAGGCAAAGTGCGTGCTCAACGTGCCGGCTGCTTAGACGAATGTAAAAATGGCCCAGCATTGGTTATTTACCCCGAAGGAACTTACTATGGAAATGTTACCATTGATAGAGTAGAAGAGATTGTTAAAATGCATGTAATGGAAAACAAAATATTAAGTGATTTAGAACTTACGTTTGAATAGTATTTTTCAAACTAATTTGGCATATAATTACCACTAAAAACCACCTCAACTATAGTTCAGGTGGTTTTTTTATTCTCTGAATCTATTTGCAATAAAAGTTGAAAATAAGATATTTTATACCAATGTCGTTTAGTTAAGCGTTTTTACTCGTATTGATATTCGTTTCGACTTCGCTCAACGACTGCATATATCAAGCGAAGGACGAAATGTATTTCCCTTAACTAAACGACATTGTGTTATATACCCTTAACCCCTAAATTAAAAAATTGGCAAACTAACCTACTATTAGTTTTTCATGTTTAATAATTTAGTTTTTTCTAAAATGGTAATAGCACTTCCTTTAATTTCAATTATTTTTTCGTCCTTAAAATCAGATAAAGTCCTAATAACGGTTTCGGCCGCGGTTCCCACCATACTGGCCAAATCTTGTCTATTTACCGAAAAAGTAAATGTAGTTTCATTTTTTGAATTATAGGTTTTATCAAGCATTATTAAGGTTTCGGCTACTCTTTTTCTTACCGAATTATAAGCCAATTTAATCATGCGATTTTGTGTTTCCACCACATTTCCTGCCAACATTTTTATAAAGGTATTGGCCACCATTCTGTTTTTAGAAATCAATTCAAAAAAATCATCCTTTGGAATAAAATAAGTGGTTGTTTCTTCTAATGCCTCAGCATTTTCTGAGTAATGTGCATTTTCAAGTAAATTTAAATACCCAAAAAAGTCGCCCGCCTTGTAAATATTCGAAATATAATCTTTATCGTTTACACTTGTTTTGTATGTTTTTATGGCACCTTTTTCTATAAAATAAATACCTCTAGGAATATTATCTTCACTGTAAATAGGCTGCTTCTTTTTAAAAACCAAACGCTTTCTATCTTTCGATATTTTATCAAAATCATCTAAAGTAATGGCCGTTTCAATAAATGATTCAATGCCTTCAATCGATTTTTGAAAATCAGTTTGAATGGCATTAACCTTACCCAACCTAACCTCAATGGCTTTTAATAAATCGGCATCTTCAAAAGGTTTGGTTAAATAATCGTCAGCACCCATATTCATGCCTTTGCGCATGTCGGTTAACTCGGCTTTGGCCGTTAAAAATATAAATGGAATAGATGCAGTGGTGGTATCGGCTGAAAGCAAATTCAAAACACCATAACCATCTAATTCGGGCATCATAATATCACAAATAATTAAATCAGGTAAAAGGTGTTTAGCTTTTAACGCGCCATCTTTTCCATTAATAGCTTGGTCAATTTTATAACCTGCTAATTCCAAAATTTCAGCAATATTTTCTCTTACATCTTTGTTATCTTCAATTAATAATATTTTTTTCATGGGGTAGTTTTTATTTTATTGTTTTAAAGCAATGGGCAAACCCACGCTAAATGTGGTTCCTAGGTTTAATTGACTGGTAAAAGTAATATTACCACCTAAAAGTTCAATGTATTTTTTTATAATATTTAGGCCAATGCCAGTCCCTTGAATATTGGCAGCATTTTGAGCCCTATAAAAGCGTTCAAAAAGGTGTTTTTGTTCTTTTTCAGGAATGCCAATTCCATTATCTCTTACACTAATTATAAACTGGTTATTTTCATTAGTCAGGCTAATTATTATTTCGCCATTATCAGGAGAGTATTTAATGGCATTTGAAATCAAGTTTTGTAAAATGGTTCTAATTAATTTTTTGTCATGGTATATTAGCAATGACTGTGGTGATAACTGCAATACCATTCGTTGATTTTCTTTTAAAATATCTTTTACATCTGCTATGTATTGATTAATAAAATCAATGATATCAAAATTACTTGGTTCAATTTTAAAATGTCCTGAATCTAATTTTTCAACCGATAAAAAGTACTCTAAAATTTCAGTTAAGTTTGCTATTGCCGACTTAATTTTTAAGGTATGTGATTTAAATTTAACATCATCTTTTAACTCATAATATTTGGTCATTAAGTTAAGAGATGAAAGTATGGTACTTAAAGGTGTTCTAAACTCATGAGAGGCCATGGAAATAAACCTCGATTTCAATTCGCTCAGTTCATTTGCTTTATCAAGCGCTTGCCTTATTTGCTCTTCAGCTACTTTAATTTGGGTAATATTTAATCCTACCACTACCATTCGTTCAATTTTATGGTGATCATCTTTAATTGGTGTGGTATGGAATAAATAATTATTGTTACCAAAATTTATTTCATAAACTTCATTATGCCCTTGTAATGTATTTTTTAAATAATCATGGTGAATTTGCCCTGTATTTTCGCCAAAAGTTTCTACTATGGTTTTACCTAAAAAATCATGTTTACTTAGTCCTAATTTTGGTATTTCTTGCCCTTCAATAAACTCGCAAATCATGCTTTTATTGTAAACAGCAATAATGCCATTAGGATAGTTTTTAGCAATAACTGCAAGCATTTGTTGCGATTTTACCAAAGCAATTTCAGCATTTTTTCGTTGAGTTATATCTTGAGCAAAACTAAATAAATATTGAACTTCATTGTCATCATTATATCTAATTTTACTTTCAATGTAAATGTATTTTATTTTACCATTTGGCAATATAAAACGAACTTCAATACTCGAAATGTTTTTGCCAGCTACAACTTGTTTACAATAGTTTTCAAATAAACTTAAATCTGTTGGGTAAATTATACTTTTTAAGTCATTAAAATTATTTCCTATTTGAGCAGGTTGCATTTCAATAATTTCAAAAAACTCCTTGCCAAATTCAATTTCGTTGGTGGCCAAATTTAAATTAAACCCCGATGATTTACCAATACGTTGGGTTTCGCGAAGCATTAATTCGCGGTATTCAAGTTCTTTTTGGGTGCGTTTATTTTCCTCAATTTGATTGGCTAAAACTTGGTTGGTTTCCTCTAGTTTTATTACCGCTAAGCTTAATTGAGATGTTCTTTCTGCTACACGTTTTTCTAAATCTTGGTTTAGGTCCTTTATTTGTTGCAAATGTTTGGCATGTTCTAGTGCATACCTTATGGCTCTTTCAAGCTGTTCAGCATCAATTTTTCCTTTTACTAAGTAGTCAGAGGCACCAGCTTTCATTACTTCCAAATCTACTTCACTATCGGCCAATCCAGTTAAAATAATTACTGGCACATCAGGGAATTTATACCTTAGTTTTTTAATTACATCTAAGCCAGTTTCCATGCCAAGCCTGTAATCTACCAAATAAATATCGTAAACAATTTCTTTTTTAATTGCCTCTTCGTAACTATCGCTCCAATCTATTTCGCATTTTTTACCTTGAACACTTCTGAGTAAATCTTTGGTTATTATAAAGTCTTCCTCGTCATCGTCAATCAATAAAATACGGCAAGTGTTTTTCATAAAAAATATATAACTAGTTATTACTAGGAAGTTCTACAATATCAAGCCAATAAGTACCAAGTGTTTTCATTACATTTATCATACCTTCAAAAGTAACAGGTTTGGTTATAAATGAATTTACT
>JBGSBN010000161.1:0-8216 GCA_041730515.1 Methylacidiphilales bacterium
TGTGATTTTGAATTGGTAAATAAAACCGAAACTGAAATGCAATTTTTATTGAAAAGCAACGAACAAACTTTAGTAAAATATCCGTTTCAATTTGAGTTGTACATTATTTATGGATTTACTAATGAAAGTAATCAATTAAAGGTTACTTATAAAATTGTAAATCAATCAGCAACAGAAATGCCTTTTAGCATTGGTGCTCACCCAGGTTTTATGCTACCTGTAGCTAATTTAAATGAATACGAAATTGATTTTTTTGAAGGCCATTCCATAGAACGTCATTTATTAGCAGATGGTCTGTTTAATAATGAAACAGAAACATTGTTATTAACAAATAGCAAATTGAATTTAAGCGAAGAAGTATTTAATAAAGATGCCATTGTAATAAAAAATTGCACAAGCAAAACAATTAGTTTAAACCATAAAAATTCTAATTTTAAAGTTTCGTGCTCGTTTAATGACTTTACCGATTTGGGTATTTGGGCAAAAAAAGGGAACCATAATTTTGTATGTTTAGAACCTTGGTTAGGTTATGCTGATGAGGTTGGTTTTGAAGGAGATATAGCAATAAAAAAAGGAATTATTTTGTTGCCAGAAGGCAATATTTTTGAAGCATCATATTATTTAAATTTTACCAGCTAAATGAGTGCTAATAGTCAATTATTTTATCAATTAGCTATTAAGCAAATTCCAAATGTGGGTAATGTAACTGCAAAAACTTTAATTAGTTATTGCGGTGGAGTTGAAAATGTGTTTAAACAAAGCAAATCAAAATTGCTAAAAATACCAGGGATTGGCGGCACCACAGCCGAAAGCATTGTTAACTTTAAAGATTTTAAACGTGCTGAAGATGAACTTTTATTTATTGAAAAATTTAAAATAAAGCCACTTTTTTATTTAGATAACGATTATCCAAATCGTTTAAGAGACATTGAAGACGCTCCAACTTTATTGTTTTATAAAGGTAATGCCGATTTAAATGCTTCTAAAATAGTTTCTATTATTGGCACGCGCAATGCTACTGAATATGGTAAAGCTTTTACTGATAGTTTGGTAGAAGATTTAAAGCAAACCAATGCTTTGATTGTAAGTGGCTTGGCCTATGGTATTGATTATCAAAGCCATAAGGCAGCATTGCACAACAAACTAGCCACAGTAGGAGTGGTGGCACATGGGTTAGACGAAATTTATCCAAGAGACCATGCAGGAATAGCTAAACAAATGGTGGATAATGGTGGACTTTTAACTGAATACTTAAGCAAAACTAGACCTGATGCAAGTAATTTTCCTGCTAGAAATAGAATTGTGGCGGGTATGTGTGATGTATTGGTGGTGGTGGAAACAGCTACGCGTGGCGGTTCTATGATTACAGCCGAAATAGCCAATAGTTACAATAAAGATATTATGGCTTTACCCGGTCGTATTTCAGACCAATATGCGCAAGGTTGCAATTATTTAATTAAGGCTAATAAGGCTAGTATGATTACCAAAACAGCTGATTTATTGGAATTAATGAATTGGGATATAGAAACCAAGAAAGGTAAAAAACCAAAGCAACAAAGTTTACCACTTGATTTAGATTCGGATGATACCAAAATTGTAAATTATATTAAGCAAAAAAACAAAATTGCCATTGATGAAATAGCCTTTGATTTGGGGTTTGACAACGGAATGATATCATTTAAATTACTTGAATTAGAATTTAAAGGAATTATCCGTTCATTACCAGGAAAGGTTTATGAGATAGCTTAATTAACCATAGTAAATAGACGATAGTCCACAGTAAAAAGCTATGGTCTATCGTCCATTAACTATCAACTTTCAACTAAAAAAAATGAATTACCAACAAACATTAGATTATTTATACCAGCAATTACCGCTGTTTACGCGCATTGGTGCAGCGGCTTATAAAGAAGATATAACCAATACTGTTTTACTTTGTAATGCCTTGGATAATCCACAGCATCAATTTAAAAGTGTTCACATTGCGGGTACAAACGGTAAAGGTTCTACTAGTCATTTGTTAGCTTCTATTTTGCAAGAAAATGGATTAAGAGTTGGTTTGTATACTTCGCCACATTTAAAAGATTTTAGGGAACGTATAAAAATTAATGGTGAAATGATTCCTGAGCAAGAAATAGTAGAATTTGTGGCTCAGTATAAAACTGTTTTTGATGAAATAAATCCATCGTTTTTTGAGTGGACGGTGGCTTTATGTTTTAATTATTTTGCCAAACAAAATATTGATATAGCCATTATAGAAACTGGCCTTGGCGGACGATTGGATTCTACTAATATCATCAATCCATTGCTATCTGTTATTACCAATATTGGTTGGGACCATACTGATTTATTAGGAGACACATTACCTAAAATTGCTTACGAAAAAGCAGGAATTATAAAACCCAATATACCCGTGGTGATTGGTGAAAAACACCCTGAAATAAACCAAGTTTTTATTGATAAAGCCAATGAATGTAAAGCCAATTTAATTTTTGCTCAAGAACAAATTGAAATAGAAAAATTTACATCTACTAATAATGGTGCTATAGTTCAGTTTAAATCCAATTCACTTTTTGGAGATGTAATAGGAGAGGAGTTTAAAAAACAAAATTTTACTTTAAAATGCCCCCTTGGTGGTATTTATCAGCAAAATAATTTTAAAACGGTATTGGTTGCTTGTCAGCAATTACAAAATTTAGGGTTTATCAATAACTTTGATTCCATTAAACTTGGTTTTGAAAAGGTGATAAAAAATACTGGTTTAATGGGTCGTTGGCAAGTTTTAGGAACTAACCCAACCATTATTTGTGATACAGGACATAATGTAAACGGAATGGAGTACATAGTGCAACAAATTGCCATGCAACAATTTGAAAGATTACATATGGTAATAGGAATGGTGAAGGATAAAGACATTACAAAAATTTTGAAGCTTTTACCTAAAAATGCCATTTATTATTGGTGTAAAGCTCAATTGCCAAGGGCTTTAAACGAAGTTGAATTACAACAGCAAGCAAAAGAATTAGGTTTAATTGGATTTGCTTTCGATACTGTAGAACAAGCAGTAAAAGCAGCAAGACATAATGCACTAGAAAATGATTTAATATTTATTGGTGGCAGTACATTTGTGGTAGCTGAAGCATTATAAAATCAGCTCAATTTTACAAACGCCACTTCCCGCATTACTCATCAAAATTTCATCGGCATTTTCTAAATCAATTGTGGTGCAAATTTGTTCAACCACTGGTGTGTTTTGTAAAGCACAATTTTCAATAAATACTTGCCTTGATACGCCAGCAATGCAGCCTTCGCTTAACGGAACTGTGTATATTTGGTTGTTTTTTTTCCAATAAATATTGGAGCTTGCTGCTTCAATGATATTTCCGTTTTGATTCAAAATCAAAGCATCATCGAGTCCGTTTTCTTTGGCCCAAAGTTTAGCCATTACATAAATTAAGGCATTTCCGGTTTTAAGGTTTGAATAAGTTCCTAAAGCTTTTTTTTGTTCAGTAAAAACACCTACTTTTTTTGTTTTTTGAGCCATTTCCTTCCAATTTTGTGGTAACTCAAATGCTTCTACAATATAATTAGTACAGTTAGAATCAGGAAGATAAAAACCTAGGCTATTTCTATGTAAAATAAACCGTACCCTACAATTACTTTTATCTGTCAAACTCGAATTTTGAATTTCATTTTGAATTTTGGTTATAAAATACTCAAAATCAAAATTATCAGGAAGCTCCATTTTTAAAATTTGAGCACTTTTTGTGAGTCTTTCATAATGTTTTTGAGCATGTTCAAGTAAATGGTTTTGAACCAACATACTTTCAAAAAGCAAATCACCATAAACAAAAGCTCGTTTTATCATGTTACAAGTTTAATTCAATATTTTTAAAACTATTCAATAAAAATCATGTTACTTTAACTACAAACAAAGGCTATTTTTGCCTTTTATATTTATTACAAAAATATGGTAACCAAAGTAACAGATACAGAGTTTAAAGGATTAATTGAGTCTAACTCCAAAGTAGTGATTAAATATTTTGCCAATTGGTGTGGTACTTGCCGATTATTTTCTCCTAAATTTACCAAAATATCGAATAAAGAAGAATATGCAGATGTACTATTTTTAGATGTGAATGCTGAAGAGAATCCTGAAGCTAGAAAATTTGGAGGAGTAACCAATTTGCCTTATTTTGTGGTAGTTAAAGATGGTGTGGTGATTTCAGCTGATACCACAGCTAAGGAAGAAGGTGTTGAAAAAATGATTGGTTTGTTAAATAATTAAAAAATGAAATTACCCGTAATTAAGCAATTGGTAGAGCTTTACACGCTAGAGCAACTGCAAAAAGCTGAGGAGCAAATGTTAAACGAAGAGCCAATTAGTATTGAGGTTCTTGGAGATGATGAAGGCGAACAGTTAACTCATATTTTAGGTGCTATTGATGTTTTAGAACGTGTTAAAAACGAGAACAAAGATAAATCAACTGCCTTACGCGAATTTTTTCAACGCGTACGTAACTCAATAAGTTAATATTACCTCTCTAAAAAAGCACATGAAAGTAGTAAAACCCGATTACAACTCTGATAAATCAAAGAAGCAACAAGTAGAAGAGATGTTTGATAACGTGGCTGCTCGCTACGATTTTTTAAACCGTTTTCTTTCGCTTAGAATTGATACCATTTGGCGCAAAAAAGCAATTGCTCATTTAAAAACTTTAAAGCCAAATACTGTTTTAGATGTGGCCACAGGTACTGCTGATTTGGCCTTAGAAATTAACAAGCAATTACATCCTTCAAAAATTGTTGGGTTAGATTTATCAGAACAAATGCTTGCTGTTGGACGCGTAAAGGTTGAAAATGCAAAGCTGTCAGGTAAAATTACTTTGGTAAAGGGCGATAGTGAAAATTTAACTTTTGCCGATAACTATTTTGATGCGGTAACCGTTAGTTTTGGAGTTCGTAATTTCGAAAATTTAGATAAAGGACTTTCTGAAATAAATAGGGTATTGAGGGCCGGTGGAAAACTGGTTGTACTCGAATTTTCAAATCCTAAAAGTTTTCCTTTTAAACAAATATTTGGTTTTTATTTTCAATTTATATTACCAACCATTTCGCGATTGGTTAATAAAAACAGTGGAAATGCTTACAAATATTTGCCAGAAAGCGTTAAATATTTTCCTGAGGGAGAAGAATTTTCACAACACTTGCAAAAGTGCGGTTTTAGCAATATACTTGTGCAACCATTAACATTCGGAACTTGCACCATTTACGTAGCTCAAAAATAAAATCATTAAGAGTTTGTTTCAGGTATTTTACCTGTTTTTTTTCCTTTATAATTTTTCAAAATAAGCTAGCCTTTGCGCAGCCTAATTTGCCCCAATACGACAATAAAAAAGTTCATTTTGGATTTACTTTAGCCAGTAACATAGGTAGAATGCAAGTAGAAACCAGACCTGAAGCTTTTCTTGGAGGCGATTCATTGAGAAATGTTTCTGTAGCTAATTTTCCAGGTATTGGTTTAGGTGCAATTACTAATTTTAAATTAGGCAAACATTGGGACATACGCTTGATGGCACCTGTTATTTCATTTGTTCAACGCAATTTAACTTACGATTTTGATAATTCGCAAAAGGTAGTAAAAGTTGAATCGGCTTACTGTGATGCATCATTATTGGTAAAATACAAATCGGAACGAAGAGGCAATACGAGGGTTTATGTAGTGGCTGGTCCACGTTTTAGTTTCGACTTTGGTAGCACTATAAATAAAACGCGTGGCATTCAAAATCCAGTAGTTTCATTGGTTCCATTTACTTATGGTTGGGAGGCTGGTATTGGTTTAGATATTTATTTTGAATATTTTAAATTTTCGCCCGAAATAAAAACCTGTCAAACTATAACCAACGCATTGTATAGAGATATTTATCCATACACGCAATCAATTGAGTCAATTTACCCTCAATTAATTCAAATAAGTTTACATTTTGAATAATGCTTCGGCATTTTCTGTGTTACACTAATTTACCCTTATGAAATTTACTATTAACCATACTGACATTAACTCAAAGGCTCGTGCTGGAGTTATTGAAACAGATAGAGGTCAAATTCTTACACCTATATTTATGCCTGTGGGAACACAAGGAACAGTTAAAGGTGTAAATCAAACCGAGTTAGCCGAAAAAATTAAAGCGCAAATAATTTTAGCCAATACTTACCATATTTATCTTCGTCCAGGAACTGAAGTAATTAACAATGCTGGTGGTATTCATCAGTTTATCAATTGGGACAAACCAATGCTTACCGATAGTGGCGGTTTTCAGGTATTTAGTTTAAACGAAATAAGAAAAATAAACGAGCAAGGAGTTGAATTTAGAAGTTATTTAGATGGCAGTAAACATTTTTTTTCGCCAGAAGCGGTAATGGATATTGAACGGAAAATTGGTGCGGATATTATGATGGCATTTGATGAGTGTACACCATATCCATGCGATTATAAATATGCCAAAGATTCGATGGGTTTAACCCACCGTTGGTTAAAAAGATGTATTGATAGGTTCGATAGCACCGATGATTTGTATGGTAAAAAACAGGCTTTATTCCCTATTGTTCAAGGTTCTACTTATAAAGATTTGAGGATAGAAAGTGCTAAATTTATAGCAGATCAAAATAGAGAAGGAAACGCCATTGGTGGACTTTCTGTAGGTGAGCCAGCCGAAATGATGTACGAAATGACTGAATTGGTTTGCGATATTTTACCCAAAGATAAACCTCGTTATTTAATGGGAGTAGGTACTCCCGAAAATATTTTAGAATGTATTGCTTTAGGTATTGATATGTTTGACTGTGTAATGCCTACCCGCAATGCACGTCATGGTTTTATTTTTACAAGCCAAGGAATAATTAATATAAAAAACGAAAAGTGGAAAAACGACTTTTCGCCATTAGACGATGTTTTTACACCACAATATTCAAAGGCTTATTTAAAACATTTAATTAAATGCAATGAGTTTTTAGGAGCAAGTATTGCCAGCATTCAAAATTTGTCGTTTTATCTTTGGTTAGTAACCGAAGCGCGTGAGCATATTTTATCAGGCGATTTTGGAAGTTGGAAAAAAAGCACTTTAGCTATTGTAAATAGACGTTTGTAAACTATTTGAAAAAATAAATCCACATTGAATTGAAGCAATGTGGATTTAAAAATATTTTTTAAAGAATGTTCCAAACAATTATTTTTTTAAGGCAATATTAGAATTAAATTATTGTTTCCAACCCAATTGCCCGATTGTGTTTTATTAACCATTTCGGGTTTAGGTTCCACCCATTTTTCTCCATTTATTACAAACTTAAATTCATACATACTATTTTTTGATAAAGTATTTATGGGTATTTTTAATTCAAAGCTATTGCCTTTTTCTTCCATTAAATAGCTTTTATTTTTGGGCTCCCAATTGTTAAAATTACCAGCTACATAAACTTTTTTTATTTTTTCTTCACTTAAGCTTTTTCTCCAACCAGTCATACCATCCGTAGTTTCTTTAAATTGAGTTGGGTTAAAACTAAATACCACATAATCATTTTCAATCCTGTAGCCAATTCTGTTAATTGGAGATATGCTTAAACTATCCTCAAATTCCATATTTTGAGGTGCTTTACTCAATTCATTACCTGTTTCTTTGATGTTTTCAATAATTTCTAAGTTAAAACGGTCGAGCCAAATTTTGCCTTCTCCTTTTATCATAGCGCCCAATACTATGTTTCCAAAATTATCAGTTACATTTAAATAACAATCAATTTTTTTGTAGGTGTGGTTTCCTTTTAAAAATGTTTTTTTATCGTCAGAAACAGAGGCATCATTATTCCAGAAATTGGCTACGTTTTGTTGGGAACAAAGCACCAAACAAGCAAAGTTATTTACATTTTCGGTTTTAATATAAGCCGAAAGTTTAATACGTTTTCCAACATAATTACTAGAACTGATGGTTTGAATAATAGCGCCAGACCCCATTATATTTTTACCGATTGACTCAAGTAGTAAAGCATTTGAGTTATTTAAACCTTCGTTAGGTTTTATTTTCATGGTGTAACTACTTTCCGATGTTCCGCTTTTTGTCCAAGCTTTTGGCAGCATTTGAGCCTTTAAAGTTAACTTACTAAATAATAAGCATGCAACTAATAATACAGTATTTTTCATCATTTTTTTTTCTTCAAAAAAAGAT
>JBGSBN010000162.1:0-8160 GCA_041730515.1 Methylacidiphilales bacterium
TTCACCATCAATCATTCCTTCATCCATATTGATGTCGATGATTTGCGCACCGCCTTCTACCTGCTGACGAGCAACAGCTAAGGCCTCTTCAAAATTTCCTTCACGAATTAATCGCAAAAACATTTTTGAGCCCGTTACATTGGTTCGCTCACCCACATTTACAAAATTAGTTTCTTTTGTAATTACTAATGGCTCTAAGCCCGAAAGGCGTAATGTATAATCTTTGTTCATTGTTTTAGTTAGTTTAACCACAGAGATCACTGAGTTTTTTACACAGAGAACACTGAGGTTAATTTTTGTTTTTTTATTTAACCACAGAGTTCAATGAGGATTTTTCACAGAGAACATGGAGGTTAAATTATATACTTCTTTATCTAATTTGCTAATCTAATTATTCCGTCTTTTAAATATTTAACGTTAAAGTTTATCAAAAGTCCAATTTTATAGTTGCCTAATTTTTGATAAGTTAATATTTGAGCTTTATGTACATCGTTCAATGCTTCAACGGATTTTATTTCAATTACAACTTTATTTTCAACCAGTAAATCAATCCTATAACCAATGTCTAATTTTACTTCTTCGTAAATTAGTGGCATTGGTTTTTCTTTTTCTACGAATAATCCTTCATATTTTGTTAAACGATAATACAAACATTCTTTATAAGCTGATTCCAATAAACCAGGACCTAAAGCTTTGTGAACTTCAATAGAAGCTCCAATTATTTTACTTGTAATCTCATTTATTTCCATGCAATTTTTCTGTGACCTCTGTGTAAAACTCTTTGTGCCCTCTGTGGTTAAATTCCAGAAACAGAATGCAACTCCCTTGGGCTGTATTTCGCAGCCATATCAGCAATTGCCTTAATATGATCAGGAGTAGTTCCGCAACAGCCACCCAAAATATTTACCAATCCTTCTTTGCAAAACTCTTCTACTTGCTTAGCCATTGCCGCAGGACTTTCATCGTATTGACCAAATTCATTTGGCAATCCTGCATTTGGATACGCACTTACAAAAAATGGTGAATGCGTTGCCATTACTTGCAAATAAGGACGCAAAGCACTTGCACCCAAAGCACAGTTTAAACCTATACTCATCAAAGGTGCATGTTGCATACTAATCAAAAATGCTTCTGTTGTTTGGCCTGATAATGTTCTTCCTGAAGCATCAGTTATAGTTCCCGAAATCATTACTGGGTAATGTTTTCCAAGTTCTTCAAAAACTTCATCAACTGCATATAATGCCGCCTTTGCATTCAAAGTGTCAAAAATGGTTTCAATCAATAAAATATCAACCCCACCTTCAATTAATTTAATGGCTTGCTGCTTATATGCCTTTACCAATTCATCAAAAGTAGTAGCTCTGTAACCTGGGTCGTTTACATCCGGACTAATAGATAATGTTCTATTGGTTGGTCCCATAGCACCAGCTACAAACCTAGGTTTATGTGGTTCTTTAGCGGTCATTTCATCAGCTACTTCGCGAGCAATTTTAGCAGAGTAATAATTAATATCATCCACCAAGTGCTCCAAGTGATAATCTGCTTGTGCAATGGTAGTTCCACTAAAAGTATTGGTTTCAACAATATCGGCACCTGCTTCAAAGTACAAACGGTGAATGCCTTTAATAATTTCAGGACGGGTAATTGAAAGTAAATCGTTATTACCCTTTAACGGGTGTGCATGATTTGCCAAAGCCTCATTTCTAAAATCAGCTTCCTCTAATTGATGACGTTGAATCATGGTACCCATTGCACCATCCAAAATCACAATTTTTTCCTTTAATATGTCGTATATGTTCATTTTTAAATTTGCCTCTAGCTACTAGCTTCTGGCTACTAGCAATTTTATTAAAAAATACAAAAGCTTTGCCAGCGGCTAGAAGCCAGCTGCCAGTTGCTAAATATTATCCAGTAAACTTTTCTGATTGGGTGTTTGACAGCAACGCAATTGCATAGCATTCATTCACTTATCAGTTCTCTCAAATTGAGATAGGTGTTGGCACTCTGCTACTTGGGGTAGTTTTGCCAAGACATCATAGGGCCTATTCCCTCCGTCTTTCTGGATAAGTAGTGCAAATATAAAAAAATGTAAGATTTAAAAAATTAAAAGATTTAAAAATTACAAAGTTGAAAGGTTACAAAGTTAAAAGGTTAGAAAGATGTATAATCAACAAACTGATTACTCCACTTCGAACTTTTGTCATTCCGATAGATCGGAACGAACTTCGCACTTCGCTAAATCCAACCCTTTTTCTTAAAGGTAAATAATACCGCCCCCGATGATAAAATCATGGCAACAATACATACAAAAAAACCAATTGGTTGGTTAGCACCTGGAATATTATTAAAGTTCATTCCAAACATTCCCGAAATTAAAGTTGGAGGCAAAAATGCAATAGAGAAAACCGTGAATCGTTTTAAAACCTTATTTTGTTCTAAATTAATTAAACCAGTAATGGTGTTTTGTAAAAACTCCAATCTTTCAAAATTAAAAACACTGTATTCAATTAGGGAGTGAATATCTTTTAAAATAATTCTTAATCGTACTTTTTTATCCTCAGGAAAAAGACTGCTTTTAAGTAGATTGGAAAGTACTCGTTGTTTATCAATCATGCTTTCCCTTAGCATCATGGTACTTTCTTGTAGGTCTGTAATGTCTAATAAAAAATCGCTATTGGTATTTCTTTCGGTACTTAGTGTGCGACTAAATACCGTTATTTCGTTCGAAACTCGTTCAATTAAATCCGCTTCTAAATCAATCCTGGTTTCTTGCAAACTCATCAATACATCAAAACCTGAAGAAAAATTTTCAGAATTGGCTTTCATTTTCCTTACCACATCGGCAAAGGTAGAAAGATCGGCCTGACGGAAGGTATAAAGTACACTATCTTTGATAATAAAAGAAACTGCATGTTTCTCGTACTGACCATTTTCTAAACGCAAAAAATTACTGTTAGCTGTAATTTCATTATTACGTTCAAAATACCTTGAACTACTTTCAATTTCGGCTATTTCCTGAGGCGTTTGTATGCTAATACTTGTTTTGCTTTCAATCCATTCCTCTTCCTCGCTAGTAGGCGCTTGCATATCCACCCACATGATATTCGATAGTGAGTCCAAACGTTTTAAATCGTTATCTTTTAATATTTTTTCATCTTGTTTATAAAAAATACGAATCATGGCTGGCAAGATAAAACTTTTAGTAAAATGTACTACATTATTTAATTATAAAAATAATTACCACTGCAAATCGAACTTGCTTTAGTAGCTTAAGGTTTACTTTACCTTATAATAGTAATGTTTCCACGTTTGGTGTTTGCATAATCATCAAAACCTGTGAATGTTACAATATAAAAATACACATCGTTTTGAACCGAATTATTATTTAATTCACCCTTCCATCTCTCTTTTTTATTGTCCGATTCAAAAATTAATTGCCCCCAACGATTAAATATTTTTAGGTTAAAGGTTTTTACAAACGAATTACTGAGGTATAAATCGTCATTCAATCCATCACCGTTAGCCGAAAATGCGTTTGGTGGATACACATTGGGTTGCTGAAATAAAAATATTTTATTGGATTTACTTTGCGCCAAACCTCTGTTTGAAATTCCATCTGGTGGTGCTTCGTGTGCATTTACATAATAATAATATGCACCTTCGTCAGTTTCAAAATCTTTATCATTGTAATTATTTGGATTTTGTTTGGCCAATAAGCTAAATGGCTTACTTACATATCTTCTAAATACATCGTGATTTGAGGTTCCATTAGGCCAACCAATATAATTATTCCAATTTAATTGATGATTTAAATAAGTAGCATTTCCTTTTAAAAATATGGAACATGCAATTTTGCCCTGTGGCCCAATATTATCGCAGGTATCAAACATTACTAAATGGTAGCAATAAGATTGCAAGTTTACATCCACTTCTTTATCTACATACTGCGTATCCGATACCTCTTCAAATGTTTTTATCTGATTAAAATTTACCCCATTATTAGTTGATTTATACAAATAATACTTGGCAAAGTCTTTTTCTGTACTTCTAAACCAAGAGATTCCAATGTGTTCATTGGTGTCTACAGTTACCGTAAATAAGCTTTGTTGCTGAGGTAAATAATTAATCTGTTCAAAAGTAGTGATGGTATCGCTAGTAAAACCAAGCACACCACATTTATTTACCCCAATCATAAAATAACAATAATTAATTAACTTATTTGTTGGCGTATTTTTATCTAAAAAAAAGCGTTGCGATTTATTTCTGATGGTATCTATTACCACAAAATTCTTATTATCTATTCCCCTATAAACCAAAAAATAATTAAATAAATTTGTGGGTGTAGTATCGCCATAATAAACATACGTTTGATTATCGTTACTCAAAGTCATGCAAAGCATGTCGGTTGAGTTTATTGGATCCAGAGGTAGCACTTTTATCCAAATTCGCTTATTGCTTGCATTACTAATTGGACAACTTAAATCTTGAACATCAATATCAATTGGAATGTATTTTAAACTATAAGCCTCGCATGGTGGTGTCCAACAGAATTGTGAAATTACACTGTCTTTTCCATACACTAATTTATTTACTTCTGGAGCAGGGTTAATTGACACATTACCGAATAAAGGAGAACTTATTTTCATAACCAACGAATCTCCAATATCTTGCGCTTTAATATAAAAGCATTTGTTTACGTTCACTGTAAATTCAATTGTATCTTGAGCAATATTGGCCAATAAGCTATCATTTTTTACTATGGCGGGAACACTTAATAAAGTACTTACAAATTTAGATGCCACCCCTTCAGAATCACATTCATTTACACTTGCAATTTTATAAGTATAGTTTATGGTTTTATTGTTTGGCGAATTATTATCAAAATACTGATTTACTATTTTACCCACTTCGCCTAAAAAAACATATCCAGAATCATTAATACCGCGGTAAATTCTATAGCTTTTTAGTAATGGAGAACTGTTAGTATCCGACCAATTTAATTGCGTTCTGTTATTTAATAATCCCAAGCATTTAAATGAAGGTGCAGGAAAAGTGCGCATGGGTTTTATCCTAATTATTATTTCGCTTTTTGATGTTCTTGGAAAAGGGCAGCCATTGTCTTTAACATCGGATGTGAAGGTAACAAAACCAACCTTTGATAACTCGCAAGTGGTTTGCCAGCAAAATCTGTTTACTATATTTTTAAATCCAGCTTTTGTTTTTTGTACTGTTGGTTGGCTGGTAAAATTGGAAGAAAAATGAGGCGAAGTAATGGTCATGTACAACGAATCATTTAAGTCGTTTGCATTAATATCAAAACAAATGGTATTGGGTATTTCTACTTCGTAAAATGTTTTTTGATTTGAACTATTGCCAGTATCACTGTAATTGATAATTGGCACAGGATTAGGAATACAAGCCACTACGTTAAATTGCAGTTCTAACCTCACCTCCCCTATTTTTACTCCATTTCTAAATTCTTCTACCTTTATGGATGCCACAAAAGTTCCTACCGCATTTGGGGTAACATTTATTTCGCCAGTTTTATTGTTAATGTATAATGATGGCGAACCTTGAATGGCAATGGTAGCGCTAAAACCATTTAACCAATTAATAGGCTGATATGGTCCAGCTGTATTTATAGATCCATCTCCATTATTTCTATCCCTATCTAAATTTCCATTTAGTGGGTCTACCAAAGTGTAAACAAGCGAATCATTATCTCTATCGGTAAAATCAAAATTATAAGTAAATGGAACACCTACACACATTAAAGTGATTGGTGGATTATTATATTTTGGTGTGGAGTTATTAAAACTATTTCGAGGAATTTCTGCATAAAAAGCTTGACTTGCCCCACCTGGATCAACAATATTATTGATAATTCCATTTCTACAACAGCGCTCCCAACTAATGTAGTATCCTGTATTGCTATTTAAATTGGGTAAGCTTACAATTCCAGTGTATAATCCTTCCTCTGTACAAGCATTACTTGGACTTGCACACTTTAAACTTACAAATTGGAGTTTGTTAGAAGTAATAAAATTAATGGTAAAATACCTAACCAAATTATTGTTACTTTTTTCATACAATCCAACTCTAATATTAGGTTTATTAAAGTCGGCCTGAGAACTACTGCTACAATCACGAAGCATTCTTAACGAAACCTGAAAGTTAGTTCCGCTTATCCATTGCACATCAAAAGCACCCCCAACCACATGCGTAGCAAAGGAATTATAAATGTTAAATAAAATTATAAATATGAGTAGTACTTTTTTCAAAATTCATTGCAATATATAATATATTTTTACTATTTATCAGTATCTATAAGGATTACAAGATTTTTACAATTAATTGATTTTAATACCATTGATAAAATAATTGTTTTTTAAAATAGGCAAAACATTAGCGGTGTTAAATTGCATGCAATATTTAATATCGTCAGTATTTAAATGTTTTAACTCAAAACGCTTGGCATGCGATGATTTACGAACTAAATTCTCTAAGTCATTTTCATTTTGTTGGTATAATAATAAAGCAGTCAAAGCACTATCGCAATCCATTTTAAAATTATTACCAATTTTATTTACTACTGCTCCTGCAAATAAGGTATCTTCCAAATTAAATTTATTTTTCCAACCTGCACAAAGCAGTACCACATCATCTGTTATTTTATTAAGGTAATTACAAAGTGTGTCAATGTTTAAAAATGAACCAATAACAATTTGTGAAGCACCATTTTCTTCAGCATATTTAATTGCTTTTGTTCCATTAGTGGTGGCCAATGCAATGCTTCTTCCAGCTAATAATGGATTTTCAAACTCAAAAGGGGAATTTCCTAAGTCAAATCCATCCACTTTTATGGCATCCTTTTCTGCTGCTATTATAAAATTAAAGTCTTTAAATATTTGGCACTCTTCGGCATTTGAAAGCGTTAATATTTTTTCTACACCAGTTTTAAAACCAACACACATGCTGCTTGTAGCTCTTAAAATATCAATAATTACAATAGTTTTTCCTTTTATATGGTAATATGGTAAAAGCGCAGGACTCACCACTACTTCTAAGTTTCTCATTCAATTTTTACTTTACTTCAAATAAAATATAATTTGTCATATATTGGTGTAATTAAATTACAAAATCCAACTAAATTTATATTTTGTAATATAGAAAAAAGACATAAAATTGCGCTTCTTAAAAATTTAGAGAAAAACTGTGTAATTTTACCAGCGTATTATTTACTAAATTTAACTAAAAGCAAAATATTTAAATAAAAAATGGCATATCTATTCACATCAGAGTCTGTATCAGAAGGACATCCAGACAAAGTAGCCGATCAAATATCTGACGCGCTAATTGACAATTTTTTAGCTTTTGATCCTGAATCAAAAGTGGCATGCGAAACATTAGTAACCACAGGGCAAGTAATACTTGCTGGCGAAGTAAAGTCAAAAGCTTATTTAGATGTACAAGAAATAGCCCGTGGCGTTATTCGCAAAATTGGTTATACCAAATCTGAGTACATGTTCGAAGCAAACTCTTGTGGTATTTTATCAGCTATTCATGAGCAATCGGCCGATATTAACCAAGGAGTTGATAAAAAGAAAAAAGAAGAGCAAGGTGCTGGCGATCAAGGTATGATGTTTGGTTATGCAACTAACGAAACTGCTAATCACATGCCATTAGCTTTAGATTTAGCCCATGCTATATTAATTGAATTAGCTGCATTGCGCAGAGAAAATAAAGCAATTAAATACTTACGTCCAGATGCAAAAAGCCAAGTTACTTTAGAGTATAACGATAACAATGAGCCTGTTCGTATCGATGCAATTGTTGTTTCAACTCAACACGATGATTTTGATACAGAAGCTAAAATGTTAGCTAAAATTAAAAAAGACATCATTGATATTTTGATTCCTCGCGTTAAAAAGAATTACCCTAAATACGCTCATTTATTCAACAATAAAATCAATTACCATATTAACCCAACTACTCATTACTGTGTATTTTTCACCAGCCAACTCGAAAGAATCTCCAAGTTTTAAGTTTAAGTCACCTACATTAACCTGTGGCCGCTCCTGTAATGATATGATTTTCATAAATTCGTCGTGTGTCATCTCGGCTGCTGTTTTTGCGATTTCTTCTTTACCTGAGATTGCA
>JBGSBN010000163.1:0-8098 GCA_041730515.1 Methylacidiphilales bacterium
CACGGTTAAAACCATTGATTTTTTGCCAGGTTATTCAACCAGCGCTATTGAAAAAAGAATAAAAGCTTGTTAAGCTATTCAAAGCGAAGTGCTTCAATAGGGTCTAATTCACTGGCTTTTTTAGCAGGATAATAGCCTGATGAAATACCCACCACAAAACATAAAAACAAGCCTAAACCAATCCAAGCCCAAGGAATTATAAAACCTCCTCCAATTAAGGATGTTACTATGTTTCCAACAATTATTCCCAAGACAATTCCGCCAATTCCACCCATTTGGCAAATTACCAATGCTTCAATTAAAAACTGTTTCTTAATGTTTTGTTGCGTAGCACCTAACGATTTTCTGATACCAATTTCACGGGTACGTTCTGTAACTGAAACCAACATAATATTCATCAATCCAATGGCTGCGCCTAATAAGGTTATAAAACCTATGGCTGTAGCAGCAATGGTAATAAAACTTAACTGACCAATAACTTGATTGGCCACATTATCGGCTTTCATTATTTCAAAATTATTGGGTTCATTTACACGCAAACCTCTTACTCTTCTAAACACACTGATGGCTTCATCTACCGCCATATCCATATTGGTTACATTTGAAACAGCAACTGTAACAACCGCACTCATGCTTTTTTCCGAAAACACTTGGTAGGCATTATCAATTGGTACAATTACCATTCTATCGCCACCAAAACCCATGCTTGAACCTTTTTCTTTTAACACGCCAATTACCCTGTATTTGGCCGCACCAACAGCAATCAATTCACCAATTGGCATTTTATACTTAAATAATTTGTCTTTTACTTCTTTACCAATAATAGCCACATTTGCAGCCGAGGTAATATCTTGTTTTGAAAAATTTCGACCATAATCTAAATCGTAGGCAGCTACTTGCAGGTAATTTTCATCACTTCCCAATACCATTATATTGGGTTCGGTTTTATAACTATCATATTTTATGGTTGCTGTCCAGCTAGCGTTAATGGAAGTGGAGAAAGTACAAGGAAAACGATATTGCTGAGCAAATTTTTCTGTTTGTTGTTGGGTAATATTGCTGTATTTTTTTTGTGGCTTGCCGCTCACTCCAAACCTAACTGAGTTTCCTCTATTTTTTATATTAAAAGTATTGGCACCAATATTATTAAAACTTTTGTTGATACTCAGTTTCATGCCATCAATGGCAGTTAAAATACCTACCAAAGCCATTATACCAATTGATATAATTAAAGCCGTAATAACCGCTCTGGTTCTGTTAGCCCCAATAGAGGTAAAAGCTATTTTTATATTTTCGGTTAATGTCATTTGTTTGTACCAAATAGAATTAGCACCAAAAATAGGTTTTCGAAACCAAATAGTTATTTTATTTATATAAAAGGAAAAAGCAATGGACAATTAGTAATTGGCAATAAGCAAATTTTCAACAAGCAACTGCTTATAATCTTGTGTGCATGGAAATAAAGTGAATGAGTAAAAATTAAAAAAATCCAATACTATCGAACACCATGTTTATTCTAAACACTCAGAGCGCATGGCTAACTATTCTATTTGTTGTGAGTTGAACTAATTGTATTTATTGAGATATATTTTTGTTGTTGGAATCATTTTTAAATTTATGTTTGTTTTTTATAAAAACACAATGGAATTAGGTAAATTAGATGATATTTGTTTTGACATTGGAGATATTCATTATTGGGGAAGTATTGAAGAATCACCAATTGAACAAAAGTTGATTGAAGAATTTGGCTATAAAAAGCATGAGTTTTTAAATGAAAAAAAATATGAAGCTAGTTGGATGATTTCAGATGACAATCTTTATTTAGGTTATGTAAATGGTTACATTGATTATCAAAGATTTTGCACTTTAGACATTTTACCTTTTCAAGCCAATACAGATATACTAATTTTCTACCATTGGTTTTGTGGTGATTTAAAAATATTTTACAATAAAAATGAACCGAAGAGCAGCGAATATAATTCTGAAATCACTTTCGTTGTTGAACATGGAGTTGTTGTAGCGATAAAATAAAAATTCTCAAACTAAATCTCCATGAAGCACTTTATTTTCTTATTTTATTTTCTGATTATTGTCATTATTCAATAGTCTTCTAGACTCAATTTGAAGAAGAATTGGCTTTTTATAAAATGATGATAGAGCAAAAAAGAAAAGGAGGATAAAAAAAAGGACAATAAAAATATAAAATAAGAGAGTAAAAAAACACACTTGATGATACAGGTAAAATATAAAAATAGTTAAAACTTTATACGTGTCGGTTTAAGTTAATTTTGCAAGAATTTAGTTAGTTGTTTTATCGAAAATTTAGTATCTATTTTGCAACCTTAATTTATAAAAATATGGATGCAATTACAGCAAGATTATTATTTCGTGTGATAAACGATAAAACAAATTCAATTGAAAGTACTTCAGAGGAAATCTTACCTTATTTAACCGATGATGTTTCAATTACTTTAAATTTAGGTAGCGTTTTTAACTTTAGGGGCGTTGATTACAAAGTTGAAAAAATAGAAACACATCTTTCAGAGAAAACCAAGGAAATTTATGGTATGAGTTATGCTGAAAAAATTGGAAAAAGCTATCCTTATTCAATGTCAATTAAATACACCGTAAGTGAAGTAAGTGAATAAAAAAGGTGATAAAGAATATTTCGCTAAGATTATGTTAGTATCGTTAAAATAAATCTCATTAATATTTAACATGAATTACACAACCGAAGTTACAGAAGACAACAAATTAATGGTTAGTTTCCCAGATTTGAATGGAATTTTAATTTGGAATGGGTCACTTGAAGGTTTTCAAAAGGCATTTTTTGAAAATATATTACAGCCTTCTGGTAAAATTACAGAATCAGGTAAATTAGATTTTGTACTACTTAATGCTTATAATAAATCTTTTCTTTTGCAAAATTTTAAAAAGACTAATCCTATAGATTTTAATATCTTTAAGAGAAATTCCCAAATTGAATTAGTTAAAACCACTAAATCGTTTAATAGTGATTTTGGTGTATTTACCCTAGAATATGAAAATGGCAAACCTATTAAGGTTCTGAACGAAAATGAAAAATTTTTAAATGTAATTTTACTAGCTATTGAAAATGAAACAATAGATAGAGTTTTATCTAAATTCTTTAATATTGTTGAAATTGACTTACCCAAATTTGTTATAAAAGAAGACAATGAAAGAGTTGATTTTGATGATATATATACTATACTAAAAGGTGATTATACTAAACTAAAAGGTGATGCGAAATTTGATTTAATAGATTTAGATAGTTTAGGAGGAAATTTTAGTAGATTATTTATTAGTGATAGTGGTAAATTTGTTGTTGAATATGCTAATGGTATACCAATAAACGTTACTGGTGAAAATCAAAATTTAGTTGGTGCTTTAAATACATCAATTATGAATGGTGGCTTTGAAGGCGTTTTATCAGATCCTTATTTAAATGCAATTGAAATAGATGATGTTTTTAAAAAAGAATTTGAACAAGAAATGGAAAATCAAGATATTTTCTTCAAAGAACCTAATGATTTTAGATTAGATAACAAAAAGGATTATTCAGGTGGAACAGTTTTTTTTAGCATAAATGGAATAATAGAGTTAATTGAAAATATTGAGAATGTAGATAGTTGGCCAACCAAATACAATAATCTTATAATAAAAAATTTAGCCGATAAAAATTCAAAGTTTTATATGACGGATTCAAAAAATTTTGTTGGAAATCAAAAACTACAAGTTGGCGATTCTGTAGAAGTAGATTTTTATATTAACTGTGTGAAATCATCAAAAAATATTTGGTTGAATAATTTTGATATTAAATCAATTAGAAAAATTTAGATGCCCCTACTATCCGGAGTCCGAAGCTAAGCCATAGGAGGGACTACGGATTTTAAATGAAAAAAGAGTTTGTAACTCCTATTTAAGAGTCGTCTTCCATATTTTGCCAAGTAATGTTAATGTCCCTTCTAATTAATATAATATATAACCTGTTTACTGCAATATCCTACCCAACTACTGTTAATACCCTAGTTGTTTGTTGCAATAACCTACTTGATTACTGTTAACATCTTACCTGATAGATTCAATATACTTCCCTATTACTGTTAATACCCTAGCTGATTGTTGCAATAACCTACCTGATTACTGTTAACATCTTACCTGATAGATTCAAATCCTTTCCTATTACAGTTAATAACCTACCTAATAGTTGCAATATCCTACCTGATTATTACATTATCATATCTGATTGACAGGACTGTTTGTAGTTTTTACGATGGGCAATGGCAATGGATATTTAGCACTAAAAAAATATTTTTTACTTAAATAGTATTGCATACTTTTGTTAAAAGATTAAAATAATGAGAATCACTTTAGATATTTCCGATGCAAATTCAATTAAGGCAACCCCGTTGATTGAATACTTAAAATCTTTAGATTTTGTTTCTATTATTTCCGAAAATGATTATGTTGTTCCTGATTGGCACCAACAAATAGTAGAAGACAGGCTTGCAAATTCAAATAGTGCAAAACTATTGGATTGGAATGAGGTAAAAGACACCTTTAAGCTTGATAATAATGAATAACTTGATTTATAGTATAAAGCTAGAACCTGAGGCCAAAATAGATATTCAAGATGCTATAGATTATTACAATTTTAAAGAAAAAGGGCTTGGTAAAAAATTTTATCAAACCATTGTAAAATCATTTGACACGTTAGGCCAAAATCCATTTTATCAAATCCGGTATAATAATATTCGCTGCTATTATTTAAAACCCTTTCCGTATTTAGTACATTACATTGTAAATGAGCAAAATGTTCAAATTCTAGGTGTTATTCACACCTCTAAAAACCCAAACAAATGGTATAAAAAGTAATACTATATTCCATAAACCAACTTACTGTTTTCGGTAGTAATTTCGGCTACTTGTGCTAAACCCATTTTTTTAAGTTCAGCCAGTTTTTTAGCCACTTCTATAACATAAAAGCTTTCGTTACGTTTGCCTCTAAATGGAACAGGTGCCAAATAAGGCGCATCGGTTTCAAGTACAATTTGTTTTAAATCTATATCGGCAATGGCTTCGGCCAAACCAGCATTTTTAAAAGTTACCACCCCTCCTATTCCCAAATAAAAACCCAACTCAACCACTTGCTTAGCCTCGGCTGCTGTGCCACTAAAACAATGAAAAATACCTCGTAATTTGGGGTGTTTCATTTCGTTTAAAATTTCAATTACATCGGGCGTAGCATTGCGGGCATGAATGTTTAAGGGTAAATCTTGCTGAATAGCCCACAAACATTGCTTTTTAAAAGCCATAATTTGTTGTTCTTTAAATTCTAAACTCCAATAATAATCTAAACCAATTTCACCCACAGCATAAAACTTGCGTTTTTTAAACCATTTTTGAATTTGAAACAAATGCGCCTCCACATGTTCATCTACCGAGCAAGGATGAAGCCCCATCATAGGAAAACAATTGTTAGGAAACTGCCAAACCAAATCTAACATGGGCTGAATGCTATGTAAATCAATATTGGGCATAAAAAGGCGTGTAACTCCATTTTTAATTGCTTTTTCTATTAATTGTGTGCTATCGGCTTCAAACTCTTTTGAATATAAATGCGTATGTGTATCGGTAAAAATCATGTTAAATAAGTGGCTGCAATATTAGTTCAATTGCTAGTATTAAACCAAAGTATGTAAAAATAGTAAACACCATTTTTTAAATACAAGCGTTAAAAAGGAAGAAAAGAAAGCAATTGTTTTAAAATAGGAAATTAATTTGTAATGTTGATTTATGGAAGTATTGAAGCGCGAATCGGTCATTCATCAGTTTAACCAAATAGATGAATTAAATATAACTGCACAAAACTTATTGTTAAAAGCCAAAGATGCAGCAAAAAATGCTTACGCACCCTACTCAAAATTTAATGTGGGCTGTGCGTTATTGCTCGAAAACAATGAAATTATTTTAGGCAATAACCAAGAAAATATTGCTTATCCAAGTGGTTTATGTGCAGAACGAACTGCCATATTTTACGCAGGCGCTAATTACCCAACTGTACCCATAAAAATGATGGCTGTAACGGCTTTTGCAAATGGTTATGAAGTAAATCAACCCGTTATGCCATGTGGAGCTTGCTTACAAAGTATCAGCGAATTTGAATTGCGTTTTTCAAAACCAATTGAAATTATTTTACAAGGAAATAGCGGACCTATTTATATTGCCGAAGGCATAAAAACCTTTTTGCCTTTTCAGTTTTTTATTAAGGAATTAGGGATGTGATTTGTTGCCACAGATTACACGAATATTTATTTTGATAAAATTATAAACAGCACTTTAGCCACAGATTACACAAATTTTATTGATAAATTATTTGTAAATAGAATTGTTAATGGCGCTATTGTTACGAATTTTTTGCAACTAATTTCACAGATTACACGGATATTTATTCGTAAATCTTTTTGTTTGATTACAATTATTAAGTGATTTAAACAGATGGAATTGGATATTATTTTCTTTTTCAATCAAATAAAACTTTCTGTGTAATCTGTGGCTTAAATTTACAAGGAATCCAACTCTTGTTGTAGTTTTTTGGTTAATGACGATACTACCAATTGATATGAATGATCAATTAACTCTAAAATAAGTTTATCACTGGCATCTTCGTTAAATTTTACGGTATTCCAATGTACTTTACTCATGTGATAACCAGGAATTATAGCTCCAAAGCTGGCCCTCAATTCAATTGCCTTTTCCGGATCACATTTTAAATTTACGGTTATAGGATTGGCTAATGAACTTAATGCAAACATTTTACCCATTACCTTAAATACCAAAGTATCTTCACCAAAAGGGAAAGTTTCCTCTACCCCTTTTTTAGCAATGCAATAATCACGCAGTTGTTCAATATGCATTGGCCTACAAATTAATAAACTTATACCCCACTGTAAACTGCAACATAGAAGCACGTGAGCTAAAATCTACATTTTGAGTATTTACAGCACTTGCAGCAGTGCCAATACTATTAATGCTAAAATCGTAACGGGCATCAAAACTCAATTTCCATACATCGAAACCAACTCCTATTTGAGCGCCAACCACAAAATCGTTATAGTTTCCGGTAGCTAAATTAGATGCGTTGTTAGCTGACAAATCTTGATTAACCAAAAACTGAAAATTAGGACCTGCGCAAACATTGATTACACCCAACACTTTTTTACCAAACAAAACAGGCACATCAATATAATTAAGTTTAGTGGCCGCGCTCGATGGGCTTGTTGTACCGTTGCTATTGACTGTAAAATTTAAATTCCTGAAACTTAACTCTGGCTGCAAATAAAAACCGGCTATACCAATTCTACTAAATGCACCAACTACAAATCCATTGGAAGAAGAGGGCACTTCAAAATTTTTAAAATCAGATCCGATAATTTGAGTATTGGTTAAACCTGCTTTTATACCTAATTGAAAGGTTTGCGCATTTGCATTTAAAGCAAATAATACAGTTAAAACTATAAATATATTTTTCATAATGAGTTATTTTGGTGCAAATTATATATTTAAAATTAAATTTTATTGCATAAAAAAACCTGCTACTTGTAAAAATAACAGGTTTTTTAAAATTTTATCGATAATTACTTAAGCTAAAACTACTACTTTATTGTTTAAAATCTCCACAATTCCGCCAGTAATATCAAAAGATTGATTACCATTTTCAGTGCCTTTTACCACCACTTGTCCTTTAATTAAGCTACTTACTAGAGCTGCGTGACCTTTCAAATTTGAAAAGTTCCGTCAGTTCCTGGCAAAGTAACCATTTCAACTTCACCACTAAAAAGTGTTTTATCGGCTGTTATTATATCTAATTGCATTATTGTTGTTAGTTATTGGTTGACAGTTGTTAGTATCTATCAACAGACAACTAACAACTATCAACTATAATGCAATTAGATATAATAACAGCCGATAAAACACTTTTTAGTGGTGAAATTGAAATGGTTACTTTACCAGGAACTGACGGTACTTTTCAAATTTTGAAAGGTCACGCAGCCTTAGTAAGTAGCTTAATTAAAGG
>JBGSBN010000164.1:0-7681 GCA_041730515.1 Methylacidiphilales bacterium
TTCAGTTATCGCATGCTTTGCAAATTATCTTATTGGGCAAAAGGAACAGACGAATATTGTGTAAAAACAATAGATTTTGCTTTAAAAAACATAGATATGACGGGGCAGTTTACCCAACATTTATGGATTTCATTTATTGCAGGAATAATCATTGCATTTCCATTTATTTTATGGCAATTATGGCGTTTTATAAAACCTGCTTTAAGTAAAAAAGAAATTACCTATGCACGTGGATTGGTTTTTTTTAGTTCCTTTTTATTTTTTGTTGGAATAGCTTTTGGCTACTATTTTTTAACACCAGTTTCAGTATCATTCATGGGATCTTACCAAGTTAGTACGTTGGTAAGTAATGAAATAAATTTAGAATCTTACATTTCATTCGTTTCCACCATTACGTTTGCTTGTGGATTAATGTTTGAAATGCCAATTTTGGTTTATTTCTTGGTTAAAATTGGTATTTTAAGTGCAAAATTAATGAGTAAATACCGTAAACACGCTGTGTTAGTAATCCTTGTAGTGGCAGGTATTTTAACCCCTTCGCCCGATATGGCTAGCCAAATATTGATGGCTTTGCCATTGTATTTATTATATGAGTTAAGCATTTTTATTGCCAGAGGTGTAGAAAAAAATAAAATAAAATAAATTATAAAATACTGATAATTATGAACATAGCAATAGCAGCAGACCATGCAGGTTTTGAATACAAAGAAATTATCAAAGCCATGCTTACCGATTTAAATTATACTGTTACCGATTTTGGTACACATTCTACTGCTTCCATGGATTATCCAGATATTTCGCATCCGTTGGCCAATAGCATTGAAACCAAAGCAAATGATTTAGGAATTATTATTTGTGGTAGCGGAAATGGTGTAAACATGAGTGTAAACAAACATGAAGGAGTTAGAGGCGCATTGTGTTGGACCAATGAAATTAGCAGCCTTGCGCGTACTCACAATGATGCAAATGTATTGGCTTTACCTGCTCGTTTTATCGATATTGAATTAGCAAAACAAATTACTATAACTTTTTTAACTACTCATTTTGAGGGTGGTCGCCATCAAAATAGAGTAGATAAAATTAATTGTTAACTTAACTTAAATAAAGTTTTTTAAAAGAATTATAAATGTCTTTTAGATAAACTTTTTTACCCTTATAGTTATTCCCGTTTCGACTTCGCTCAACGACCGCGTAAATTGAAGTATTTTTTAAAATCACATCATTTAAAAAATCAACTCAAGGTAAAAAACTCTGTTTTTTCGGTGGTGTGTGAACGCAAAATACCTGCGCTTACTAAATTTATCAGCATTTTTTGAGCTCGCCAACGACCTATATTTAATAATTTTGAGACTTCTTTTAAAGTAATTTTATTGTTGGTATTTAGGTATTGTAATAAACCTTGTTCGTGTTTACTGTAAGCTATAAAGGTATTGGTATGATTGGTCTGGCGTTTTAACACATCTAATACAATTTTACTGGCCAATAAAGTTTTATCTGCCACACGTATATGCGCCCACCACTTTCCGTCTTCATCTTTGGCGTAATAAGGCTTATCAATTCCTTCGGGAATGATGCATTCAATAACTGTTTTACCACCTATCTCCCACTCTACTATTTCTATTTTTATTTCGGGTTTGCAATAAAAACTGGCAGCTAAATCAAGCATGTATTTCTCATCTTCGCTTTTTACGCCCGAAATGGTTTTATTATCGTTAACGCCCACTAGCAAAGTTCCTCCTTTGTGATTAGCAAAAGCAGCCATGGTTTTAGCTATTTTGTTGGCAGAGGAAATGGTTTTTTTAAAATCCAATTGCTCCCCTTCGCCCCTACTTATTAGCTGCATTACATGCGGAAAAGATATGTTTTTATGGAAACCCAAAACGAAAATTTACTTAATTAATACACCAACTTTGGTACATTTTAAAACATGATGCAATCAAATAAGTTTTTAGGAGAAATGTGCTATTTAAATTTTAAACATTTGATTCATTTATGAATAAAATATTTATGCCATAAATTTTAAATTAAATTAGTAATTATCATTACAATTTCTAACTTTGAATATACTAAAAATAAAAAAACATTCGATCATTTATGGATACATCATTTGAAATTATTGAAAAAGAATCAATTGAAGCACTAAAATTTCCACATGGAGAAGTTTTAAAAGATACTGCGTTAATTAATGATAGAACAGCTAATTTAAACAAGGCCTTATCGCTTGGAAATTTAGAGCATTTTAAAATAAAAATATACTTTGAAGACAATACCAAAAAGCTAATGGTGGACACCACTGTATGGGGCCTAACAGAAGAAAGAGTAATTTTAAAACAAGGAGTGGTTATTCCAATAGAAAGAATTCATAAATTGGAATTGTAAAAAAAAGCAGCCTTATCAAGTTTGATAAGGCTGCTTTTTTTTATCTTAATTTTTATTCCTTACCATAATTTTATTATGCAATGTTAAATAGACTAAGTTTATTGAATAAAAATGGAAACTACGTATCAACCAATATTTGAAAAACTACAAAGCCAACTCCACATTCGGATCCCAAAAGTGTTTATCAAAATTTTGAATTTGGTTATTTTCGATAATAAAACCTTCGGCTTCTAATAATTCTTGCATGGTGTTTCCGCCAAAATGATGTTTGCCTGTAAGTAAACCATTTCTATTTACCAATCTGTGTGCTGGAATTGGAGGTATTATCTGATGACTAGCATTCATGGCATAACCTACCATTCGGCCGCTTTTGGCACTGCCTAAATATTTGGCAATTGCTCCATAACTAGTAGCTTTTCCGTAGGGAATTTGCCTAACCACATCAAACACATTTTGAAAAAAAGTGTATTTATCCATTCAAAAAAATTATATCAATTTTTGATAAGCTTTAATCCACCTGTCAGGAATTTCATCGGCTAATGCGGTTTGGTAATCCTTAATTTATATTATAAGCATTTGTTTAACTTAAAATATAAATATGTATTACTACTTGCAATTTATAATTAGTATGGCAAATAAAGTGGGTTAAAAATTCTTTTAAAATGGTTTGGATTTTAATTCAAATAAGATGAAAAGGGTAAAAATTTAACTGTTTACCCACTTTTTTTAATTTAAACCACCTAATTTCTTATTTAAATGGCTATGTCAATATTAAATTATTGTTTCTTAGTAAAAATAATAGTATTGATTATTAAACAATTACCCCCCCCATTAATCCAAAATGAAAAGGAATGGTAAAAATTCAAATTTTTATTATAATGTTTGTTAAACAAAAAAACTTGCAGGTGCGCCAACACCCACAAGCTTTATAAATAAAATAGTATGTATCCCTTGTTAATGAAACTTCACCCTATTTGACTACGAAAGTAGGAAAAAAATAAATTTATGCAACTATAATCAAGGTTATGATTACTTGCAAATACGGACAAATGGTAATTACACCCTAAAAAGATGTAATGGGTTTTACTAGCTGTTTTACCCTGAAAAGCAGCTTCTCAAATTTAATATTTAAAGAATGAAAAATTTTATATCAAGAAAATCAATTATAAAAACAGGAATTACTTTAATGGTAGTATTCCTTTTAGGAGTTACTAATTACAGTACAGCACAAGTTCAAAATGTACCTGATGGATTATATACTGAAGGTCCTATTCAAGAACCTATAGAGATGGGGCCAGATTTCACATGGACATTTATTAATGAAACAGGCTGTGAAATAACATTAGCACACTGGATGGTATTTGACAATACAAATCAACATGTTAGAAATGGTATAGTAATTCCTGCTAAGGTAGGTGCAACAAACGGACAAGTTACGTTTTTACAATCAGACTATCTAGCTTTATTTGGAGTTAGTTCTGGTGCTTTTCTTACACATACTTATTTTCAAATAAGTGTTGGTGCTGGCTATCAGTTTGATCAAAGTCCTTTTAATAACAGCGGTAGAGTTCTTACAGGTAAATCAAAACCTTGTGATTGTTTTATTTGGGTAGCAGACTTTAATAATAAGACTTATACCATTAGAAAATGTAATTAACACAAAAAAGTCCAATGTAAGGTATTGGCTTTGCATTGGACTTTAAATATTTAACCCTAAAATAAAAAAATATATGAAAACCTCAAAAAAACTAATTTTACTTTTTGTATTTACAATTTTTTACTTGTCGAATGTAAAAGCTCAATGGAGTGAGGTATCTAATTTAAAATTTGAAAATGCTATTGGAAATCTAACATATGTAAATAGTAATAAAATATGGTTAACATATAGTTCTGGTTCTAATGGAACAAGAATTTTAGAGTACGATAGTATGTTTAACTTTACAAGACAGATAAATATTTCACCATATAATATTCAAAATGTTCAATCGGTTTTTGCATCGAGAAGCGATACTGTGTTTTTAAGAGCAACTATTAGATATGGTAATTTTTTTAGATTAGGCTTATTGGCTACTTACGATGGTGGCAATTCATTTACAACTGACTTCTTTTTTAACACATTGGATTTTTCAACTAATGGTACAAATGTTTCTTTTTTTAACAGTAAAATAGGTTATTTTATTAAAGACACTGTTGATAAAGATTGTTTTTTAACTTACCAAACCTATAATGCAGGAAAATCTTGGGAAAGAATTACTGACTGTGACAGATTTAAATACACTTTTTTAACAGGTCAAAAACCCTCTGCTTATGGGGGAGACGTTAAAAACATTAGATTAAATGGCTCAACTATTTTTTTAGGCTGGACAAAACAATATGATAGTAATTACGTAAGGTTCACTTTCGATTACGGTAACACTTGGTATGATAAAGTGGTTAATCAATTAAATACAGATTTTATTGCTAACAGAAATGCAGCAAGGTATATTTTATATGGTTATAGTAGTCCTTTTATTGCTTATACCAAAGACTCAGGAAATACTTTTCAGAAATTTCAACGGAACGAAATAATAAATAATATTAGTTATTGTGAAGACCCTAATGGTGATGGTTTTTACATGATGACAACAGAAAATGGTACTTTTATCAATTATAATGAAGATAATAATTGGAAAAAAATAGATAATGAAAACTTTGGAGTGGTTCAGTTTTATTCTACTACAAATGGATACGCACAAAAATATATAAATAATCTAGAAGTGCAGGTTTATCAATACAAAAGCGATGATAAAGTGGGCTTAGAAAGTGTTATTAAAATAGAATCATTATTTTCCATTTTTCCCAACCCAACCACCTCCCAATTAAACATTACAAGTAATAGTAATATCAAAACAGTATTGATTTATAATGTAACGGGTCAGTTGGTAAAAGAAATAAATTATGAAAATAATAATTTGAAAGATGTTTCTTTAGCCATTGATGATTTAGCACAAGGCATGTATATGGTACAAATTATAGATGAATTAAATGCTAAACTAACAAGTAAGTTTATAAAAGAATAAACCCAACTTCCGTTAGACCCTTAAAAAGCCGTTGCGCTGTCAAGGCGTCAGACGGATTGAAAAGATGTTTACGATTAGTGAGTGCTGATAACCCTCGGCAACCAACCGTGGACAATTAACTTATAATAAGAACTAAACAATTTCGTTTAGTTCTTATTTTTAAAACACAAACCATGAAAAATAAAATTATAACACTAATTACACTATTGGTTTTAATAGTGACTTTTACAAAGGCTCAACCTGGTAAAATAGATGAAACTTATGGCAATTTAGGAACCATTACTTTGCCAATAAATACAGGTAACACAGAAATAGTAAAGTTATTAGTACTTGAAAATAATAAAACAATAATTGCAGGTGCTTTTGAGGCTGACTCTGTTTTTTTAATCTGTTATAACGAAAATGGTAGCACCTACTATTCGTAGTCTTGTGCGCTTAGACATAGCAAAGGGGACTACGAATTAATATATAAAAAAAGAGTTTGTAACTCTGAGATATTTCATTTCATTACAAATCCATAGAGCGCTTTGCTAACTCTATGGATAGTTGGGGTGTTGGCTAATCACTCCATCACAAGGCCAACTCCACATTCGGATCCCAAAAGTGTTTATCAAAATGTTGGATTTGGTTATTTTCAATAATAAAACCTTCGGCTTCTAATAATTCTTGCATGGTATTTCCGCCAAAATGGTGTTTGCCTGTAAGTAATCCATTTCTATTTACTACTCTATGGGCTGGAATTGAAGGTATTACCTGATGGCTTGCATTCATGGCATAACCTACCATGCGGCTACTTTTGGCGCTACCTAAATACTTAGCAATGGCTCCATAACTAGTAGCTTTTCCGTAGGGAATTTGCCTAACCACATCAAACACATTTTGAAAAAAAGTGTATTTATCCATTACCCAAAATTATATCAATTTTTGATAAGCTTTAATCCACCTATCGGGTATTTCATCGGCTAAAGCGGTTTGGTAATCGCTATAATTACAAGGCACCATAAAGGAACCTTTATTATTGCTTCTATCTTTAGGGTATGGCACTTCCATCCACCACCTGTCGCTCAATAGGTTTTTGTAAAAAGTAATATCGTAAGTTCCTTGAATACTGGTATAATAAACCATGTAATCGTTACTTTCTTTGGTAGGATATTCTGTTTTTCTATTTGCAAATCCATCCATAAAATACCAAAGCATTTGCGCTACTAACTGACTGGTTAGGTTATTTAAATCGTTATTAGGGTTTACATTATAAATTCCAAAACTTTTTAAATCGTTGCTCATGCCTGCATAACGGGCTATTTGGCAAGCTTCTTCGCCTAAAAATCCATTGGCCGATGGGGTATTTTGGCCATGTGCATCAGCTGCTTTAATGGCTGACATGTTAAAAGCCATCATATCGGCATTGCGGCAAAATGGTTCTATGTCTTTTATTTTATTTCTAAAAATACCTAAACGCAACATATCAAAATTCATACGTTCAAAAGCATCGTAACTTTCGGGCTCTACAAAATAACTTTGATGGCCAATATGGGCAACATTGAACAAATAATTTTTTGGGTGCGCAATTATTCGGCTTAAATATCCTGAATTTAACTCATTGTCATCATCAAATTTTAAAGCCACACGCGCATCAGCCAAAAGTACATTCATGTTAAAATGGGTATGTTCATAAGCTGCATATTGATGGTAAATAAAATCTTCGGTGGCACCAATTACCAAACACAAAACTTTTTGTTTTAAAAGTGCTTCAATAGTTTGCCTAACTGCAAAATAAGTATCATTAATGGTATTGCCGGCTTCAATATTTCCTAAATCAACCAAACGAACATCTGCCCTATGCTTAATTAACTGGTAAAATTCTTTTCTAATATTATTGGCAGCCGTGGCCGAACCTGCAAAACCGGTATTCAACCTATCATCGCAAACGCCAACAATGGCTATTTGAAATTGACTTAAATTATCAAAACTATAAGTAAATGAGGTATGATTATAAATGCTTTTAGTACTACAATTAGCTGCTAAAAACTGAACTATTTCTGAAGGGATTGGTTTTAAAAATTCCATGGTTTTATTTTTTCGAACTACATTTTATTTTAAACAAAAGTTTATTTTATGGTAGCTATTTGCTTCAAAACTCATTAATTTGTTGGCATATAAAATAAACATATCCACAAACAGTGATTTTATTAACCGGTTCAACAGGATTTTTAGGTGCTCACATGGCTTGTTATTTGCTTCAG
>JBGSBN010000165.1:0-7679 GCA_041730515.1 Methylacidiphilales bacterium
AAACCATTGAAGTGGGTCCATTTGAGTTTCATGATAAAATGTTACTAAAACGCAATTATGCAGAATTAGGTGTTCGTGTAGTTCCTCATGCTGTTTCGCGCTATGGTTCATTTTTGGCAAAAGGTGTTATACTAATGCCTAGTTATGTAAATATTGGTGCTTATGTAGACGAAGTAAACATGGTTGATACTTGGGCTACAGTAGGCAGTTGCGCACAAATTGGTAAAAATGTTCATTTAAGTGGTGGTGTTGGAATTGGAGGTGTATTAGAGCCTGTGCAAGCAGCTCCAGTTATTATTGAAGATAATTGTTTTATTGGTTCTCGTTGTATTGTGGTTGAAGGTGTGCGTGTTGAAACTGAAGCTGTTTTAGGTGCTGGTGTAACTATTACTATGAGTACTAAAATTATTGATGTAACAGGTCCTGAACCGATGGAATACAAAGGTTATGTGCCAGCTCGTTCAGTTGTTATTCCTGGAAGTTATACTAAAAAGTTTCCTGCTGGTGAGTTTCAAGTTCCTTGTGCCATTATAATTGGTAAACGCAAAGAAAGTACTGACAAAAAAACAAGCTTAAACGATGCTTTAAGAGATAATAATGTAGCAGTTTAATAAAATAAATATTTCAGGGAAATTTTGATGAAAATTGGGTTTGATGCTAAGCGCGCTTTTAATAATTCAACTGGTTTGGGTAATTATGCACGCTTATTAATTAAATCGCTTATTCAAAATTTTCCTGAAAATACCTACTATTTGTTTACACCTATAATTGATGAAAAGTTTAAAGACGAATTCATTGATTTTAAGCAAGTAGAAATTATTAAACCAGAAGGTTTGATTAATAAAAAATTCCCTGCCGCGTGGCGCAGTTTTAGTGTTGGCGATATCGTAAATAATTTAGGGTTAGATATTTTTCATGGTTTAAGTAACGAATTACCTTCAGGTATTAACCAAATTAATACAAAATGTGTGGTTACTATCCACGATTTAATTTTTTTGCGCTACCCCAATTATTATAACAATATAGACGCCTATATTTACAAAAAAAAGTTCAATAATGCTTGTAAAAATGCCGATTTAATATTGGCTACTAGCCTTCAAACTGAATTGGATATTGTTCATTTTTTTAGAACTGATAAAGCGAAAATAAAAGTGCTTTACCAAGCCTGCGATGGTGCTTTTTCAACAACTTATACTAGCCAAGAAAAACATTCTGTAGCAATAAAATACAATCTTCCTCATCAGTTTATTTTAAGTGTAGGAACCATCGAAACCCGTAAAAATCAATTAACAATTTTAGAGGCACTAGGAAATTTAAATTCCGATTGGCATTTGGTTCTTATTGGTAAAAAAACCAATTATGCCGATGAAATAATGGATTATGCAACAACAAATAATCTACTTAATAGGCTACATATTTTCGAAAATATTTCATTTTCCGATTTGCCAATTATTTTTCAATGCGGCAGTTTATTTGCTTACATATCAGAGTTTGAAGGGTTTGGTATTCCTGTGTTAGAAGCCATGAATAGTAAAATTTTAGTGGTAACCTCTAATGTTTCTTCGCTGCCAGAGGTAATTGGTAATCCACAGCAAACCATTAATCCACTAAATAGTAGCGAATTAGTTGATTTTATTGAAAACAAATACAATAACTTGGAAACAAAAAATTTATTAATTGAGCAAGCAAACCAAAGGGCTGAAATGTTTGATAAAAACCGTTTGGCCCATCAATTAATGAATAATTATATAAATTTATTGAGCTAATCAAATGCTTTTAGAGCAACGTTAATTCCGATATTTTTTCATTTTTAATTCCCATCGAAATAAGCAATTGTTTCCAATCGCAGCAGTTGCTATTATTTTCGCCTAAAACCCAAATAATATTTGTATTTTGAATGGCTTTTATATTTTCTTGCCCAAATTGCTCATTGTTTAATAAATTATAAAATGTATTTGGTTCCACATTTATTCCATTTATTTTTAAGCTTGGGTTTATATCATCAATTACTAAAAAATCTGTATTTCTCCAACTCCATAAGTTGTTTATTTTTAATTCGTTTTCTTTAGGACTTGGTTCATATAATAAATTATAAAATTTTGTAGCGGAGGTGTATAGTGCTTTTTTATGCTTAATAGATTGTTCATTGGCAATGGCCACACTAAGGCTAGTTTTACCCGATTTATAAGCACCAAATACCAATAAATGATGTCCAGATGAGTTTTTATTTACAAACTGATTAATGGTATTTTTACTGTTCTCATCTAAGTTGGTTTTCCATTGGCTCAAACGCATTTGAAAAGGAAATTTCGCCTCTTGTTGATACATTTTGGTGGTGTACCAATAATAAGATGGATAAATAACTAACATAACCAACATGGCATTAATTGCTAGTAAATAATTAGTGTATTTAATGGCTAATGCAGCTAAAAATGCACCTATTGCAAAAAAGCAAATATCTGTAATGGTATCAAAAATTACATTGTACAAATCGGGCTTAAAGTTGTAAATCTGATTGTTTTTAAATAAGGGAGCTAAAACATTATAAAGTTCAAACAGAAACCAAAACGAGGTAACTCCAATTGCAATAAATATATTTAAACTATTTGATTTGATATACTGTTTTAAAAATTGGTAAATTAAAAATGTAGGAATAAAACCTAATGCTATGTGTCCAAACTGATTGGCCAACCAAGCATAGGTAAGAGTTACCCCTCTGTATGAATCTTTGCCAATTAAATCAAATGTTAGTTGCTCTAAAATAAATTTTAGTTGTATTATTTTCATGATAAATGGTGTGTTAAGCTGAATGCAAAATAATACAAATTAAGGACAAAATAGAAACAATTATTAAAGTTTATTTTATTAAATGCATGATATAACAAAAAGATAATGTATAACTTGGCTATTAAATAGGTTGTTTAAAGTAAAAAATGTTTAATAATAATTGTATTAGCATAAAACAACAAATTTCAATTGCATTTAACCTATTGGTATTCAAATTCAATACCTTTAAGCATATGTGCCAAAATTGGTTCACACTTTTCTTTACAGCAAGCATAGTAGTGTTTGTGTTTCCAATAATTTGATTTGGGTGATAGTCCCCACCAAAACTCAGCTACGGCTAAAGGTTTTAAATTATTTTTAAAAGCATGCTGCAATAACTTGGGCGTGGCACATTCGCCAGCACCTGCGGGAGGGTATTTATAATTGGCAGCATCATAAATTTGATGTGCATTTTTACTTTCATTTAAGTTATTAATAAACAAATAGTTGTTAAATAGCTCGTTTTGAAGGTTTTGCGAATGGTTTTTACGTTTTAGTTTCAGTAAATCAATGGCTTGCTTATTTTGTGGAATTGTTTCATTTTCCAAAGCATTTATTTCATTAATAATTAGCGCTAATTGTTCCATGCCTTGGTTTAAAAAACTGTTTTTGGTTAAGCTATCAAATACGGGAGGCACAAAATATGGATGGTTATTGGTATTAGCTAATTTACCCGAAAAAGCTGCTAAAAAGCCAATTTGGTTTTCGTCATTTTTTACTACCAATACACCAAACATTTTACCAATAATATTTTTAGTATTATTGGGATTTATTCCAAAATTATGTTCCCAATCGGTTTGATGTATTAAATAGTTTTGTAATTGCTCAGCAGCCAATAAACACAGTGCATGCGGCTTTTTTTGCTGCAATAGAATAAACTTGTTAGGAATATCAATTGCAGTAATATTATTTTCAAATGGAATAAAAAATGAGTTTTTCAAAAAAAAGAAGTAGGGTGGGGGGTGAGCTAAAATTAAGCTTTTATAGCCCAACGAAACTTGGTAGAACGTGCACGAGGATTGCTAAAAATTTCTTGTGCCGAAGGACGAATTGGGTCAGGAGCAATTTGGCTGTAAATTCCTTGTCGGTAAAAAGTTTGAAATGCTTTTTTTACACGTCTGTCTTCGCCTGAGTGAAATGAAAGAATGGCCACTTTGCCACCTGAAGCTAATGCATCTGGTAGTTTTTCTAAAAATTTATCTAACACTCCAAATTCATCGTTTACTTCAATGCGCAAGGCTTGGAAACAGCGCTGACAAGCTTTTTTTGTTTTTTCAACTCTATCGTTTTTAGGTAAAAACTCCAAAGTTTCTTTTATAATATCTTTAAACTGAGCAGTGGTTTCTATGTGCCTGCCTTTTTTCAAATTATTAATAATGGCTTCAGCTATTAAATCGGCATAAGGCTCGTCAGCATTGGCTATTAGTATTTCTTCTAGTTCGTATTGGTCTAAGGTTTTTAAAAGTTCGGAGGCTGGTTTACCGCTTTTGGGGTTTAAACGTAAATCGAGCGGACCTTCAACTTTAAGCGAAAAACCTCTATCAGGATTATCAATTTGCATAGACGAAACACCCAAATCGGCTAACACAAAGTTAAGTGGGCCAGCTTCCATTGCTATTAAATCAATGTTCGAAAAATTCATTTTACGAACTTGTAAATCAGTTTCGCCAAAACCAAACGAAGCCAATCTTTCTTTGGTGCGAGGCAACTCAAACGGATCAACATCGGTAGCATAAAGCATGCCTTGGTGATTGAGTTGTTTTAAAATTTCTAAACTATGTCCACCATAACCAAGTGTAGCATCCATGCCTATTTGGCCTGGAGTTATATTTAAAAAATCCATAATTTCGGTTACACAGATAGAGCGATGCGTACCTGCAGGAGTATTACCTTTTAAAATTACCTTTTGAATATCATCAGCATATTTCTCAGGCTGAAGTTCTTTGTATTTTTCTTTAAACGATTTTGGGTAAGTACCATTATACCTAACCCTGCGTTGCGGTTTCGATTCCTCGTTTTCCATGCGGTAAAACTAACAAATTATGGTTTATAACCCTAACACAAGTTTTTTGTACTTTTTTAAATAACTAAAAACTCAAAAATGCTTTTTGTTAATAAAAATGCTTTATTTGAAATGTGATATTTGATGTTGGTGACGCTATGCTAAACACCAATATCGGCAATAATAAGTTAAAGCGATTTCAGAGTAATACTTAATTTTAAAAATAATATTTTATGTCAGGTTACTATTATAGTATTTTAATGGAACTGGAAAATGTCCAAGAAAATCAAACAATTCAAATGATTTTAAAACCATTTGAGGTGTTTATAGAAAAATACATTAAAAAAAGAAAAGGAGTTGATATCAAATCTGTTTCTTATATTCATGGATTCTATCATGTAGAGATAATATTTCATGATAGTGAGTGGCCTTATACTTCATTCATATTTATTTTTGAGAAACATACTTATTTTAAATACCTACTTATAGTAGATGATGATAACAATGCTACGGCTTTAATAAAAGAACAAAACTTTTATGACGAATTGTTGATATTCTTGGATGATTATGATTTTTTAAAAATTAAACAGTCGGCATATATGTACGACCCTTATTATAAAACATATGAACAAGTATTTATAGATATTTTAAAAGGGGAAAATACAGATGTTTTAAATGTCATAAAATATACTTTGAATGAATAAAGCTAGTAAAATATTTAACTTAATATAGTAAAAAACTTCCGAAATAAGGCTTGTTAATTGCAGCACTAGAAAATAAGACAACCAGACTACTTTAGCAAAAAAGAAGCTTTATTTGAAATGTAATTTTGATTTTGGTGACGCTTCGCTAATTACCAGCAACGGCAGAGATAACAAAGACATTTAAAAGAAGGAAAATAAAATATGGTATTACAAAATGAATAAAACAAAAATGGTTCAATATTTTTTTGGAGTAATGTTTCTTGGTATTTCAATTTATTCCTTCACAAATTATATCGGTTTTAGGTATGTTATATCTGAAAGTAAACCAATTTTATATTCTTTGATTAACAATCGAATTAATAAGGGAGGGCGAGGCGAATCCTATGACTTAACCATTAAATATCAAAATAAAGAATATGTTATAAATATTACTAGTAAAGAGTCTGACTTAATTGAAAATGGCGTGTATCCAGAAATATACTTTTCAACATATACGAATTCGGTATTTTCAAAATGGACTATAACTCTCTCGTTAAGACTTACAATTTTATTTTTCATTCTTGCTTTTGTAGCTGTACTTCCATGGTTTAAATTGCAATAAAATATGATTATGAAAAAGAATTTGCTTTATACTTTAATAATAAATTATACAGGTGGAACATATATTTATCAAACAATGGCGCTTGATGAGTTGGAAGCACTTAGGATTTGGGTAAATGCAATACCCGATAAAACCTATGAAGGCATTGAAAAAAAAGATATAAAAAAATTACTTTCCAAAATTGAAAATGACCCACCTCAATTAATTTCAGGTACATTGAATTGCTGGTGTGCTGATATTCCCAATTTTAAAGGTAATTATCTTTCAATCAATATAGTAAAAACAACTAAAAAATAATAAATTTAATTACCATTAGAATAAGCGAAACGCGCTATAGATTCTAACGACAGCGCTATTGCCTATTAAAAGACGAAAAGTTGTTTATTATACAGCCTTGCATTAACTGAACAAACGATACGGTTTCGCTCAGCGACAGTGGGCAATAGAGATAAGCAATAAGCAACAGGCAATAAGCAATTAAACAAACGCTTCGACAAGCTCAGCGACCAAAAGAATCAACCAACTAACTAGTTAAACAAATAACCCTCAACAACCATCTAACAAACTTCGAACCTCGACCAACGGCAAACGACCAACGAATATCGGAAATAAAAAAAATCACTTATCATTGCACATTACTACATGCAAGTTAATTCGTTTTTACAAACTAAAATAGAATATTTAAAAGGAGTAGGCGCTGCTAAAGCTGAACTTTTGCAAAAGGAATTCAATATTTTTACCTTTAACGATTTACTGTATTATTTTCCCTATCGACATATTGATAGAAGTAAAACGTATCAAATCAGTCAGCTTGATGATACCATGCACTACATTCAATTAAAGGGAACTATTAGTAATTTAAAAACCATTGGGCAAGGCGCAGGAGCCCGGTTAGTAGCTAACTTTAACGATGGAACAGGCAGCATTGAACTCATTTGGTTTCAAGGACAAAAATGGATAAAAGATAGTTTATTGGCAGGTAAAATATATGTGGTTTTTGGAAAACTAACTGAGTTTAACCGCACATTTAGCATGGTTCACCCAAGTATGGAAGACCCTGCTTTGGTTAACGAAAAGCTGTATTTAAAAATGATGCCGCTTTATAATGCCAGCGAAAAGGCTAAAAAACGTGGCGTAGACACCAAGTTTTTAATGAAGTTAACCAATACTTTGTTAACCGATGCTCGCTTGCAAATAGAAGAAAACTTACCCGATTATTTGGTGGCTAAACATAAGCTCATGAGCCGTAAACAAGCCATGATGCAAATTCATTTTCCCGAATCGTTTCAGCTATTACATGCGGCTGAGCAGCGCTTAAAGTTTGAAGAATTATTTTTTAATCAATTGCGCATATTGCGCTACAAATTAAAACGCCATACTGTATTTAATGGAATAAAAATTGCCAAAATTGGAGATTTATTCAACGGCTTTTATAACCATCAATTGCCTTTTGAATTAGCCAATGCACAAAAGCGTGTTTTGAAAGAAATAAGGGTAGATATGGGCAGCGGTAAACAAATGAACCGTTTGGTTCAAGGCGATGTAG
>JBGSBN010000166.1:0-7666 GCA_041730515.1 Methylacidiphilales bacterium
CGCATGGAACTATGTTTTTAAAATACGATAAATCAGTGTTTACATTCAATGCTATTCCATGCATAGTAATCCAACGACTACAACGCACGCCCATGGCGCAAATCTTACGTGCAGTAGGTTTATCAGCATCAATCCAAACACCAGTATAGCCATCATAACGGCCGCCTTTTATTCCATAATGAGCAATGGTATTAATCACTGCTTCTTCTAAAAATCGTAAATACTTGTGAATATCAGTAAAAAATTGCTCCAAATCAATAATTGGATAAACAACTAATTGACCTGGTCCATGGTAAGTAATATCGCCACCTCTATTTATTTTATAAAAAGTAGCGTCAGCCTTTTTTAAGCCATTTTCGTCTAATAATAAATTGTCAAGAGAGCCACTTTTTCCAAGTGTATATACATGAGGATGTTGGCAAAAAATCAGTTCATTACTTATAGTAGTTTTTTCATTTTCAGGCACATCGCGTTCTGCCAACTTAATATCTACTTTTTGTTTAAGTAAAACTTCTTGTTTGTCCCATGCCTCTTGATAATCAATAAGACCCCAATCTATAAAATTTGTTTTTACCATGTTTTGGTTGTCAGTTGATAGTAAAAAATATAAAGTTTGAAAATTTAGTTATCGTCTATCAACCATCAACTAATAACCATCAACTAATCTCTAATCAAGTTTCAAAACAGCCATGAATGCCGATTGAGGAATTTCTACATTTCCTACTTGGCGCATGCGTTTTTTACCTTCTTTTTGTTTTTCTAATAATTTACGTTTACGCGAAATATCACCCCCATAACATTTTGCAGTTACATCTTTACGCAATGCCTTAATGGTTTCACGGGCAATTACTTTAGCCCCAATACTAGCTTGTATAGGTATTTCAAACTGATGACGAGGAATTAATTCCTTTAATTTTTCACAAATCTTTTTGCCCCAATCTTAGGCTCTGTCTCTATGAATAATAGCAGAAAGTGCATCAACATTATCTTTAGCTAATAAAATATCTAGTTTTACTAAATCACTTTGCACGTAACCAATTGGATGGTAATCGAACGAGGCATAACCTTTTGAAATAGTTTTTAGTTTATCAAAAAAGTCGAAAACAACCTCGGCTAAAGGCATATCAAATTTCATTTCAACTCTATCCATAGTTAAGTAAACTTGGCTTTTTAGCATGCCACGTTTTCCTAAACATAAACCCATAATTGGCCCTACAAACTCTGCACTACTAATAATGGTAGCAGCAATAAATGGTTCTTCTACATATTCAATATGATTTGGATCGGGTAAATCACTTGGATTATTAACCACAATTAAATCACCTTTTTTGGTGTAGGCATGGTAACTTACGTTAGGAACAGTAGTAATTACAGTCATTTTAAATTCACGTTCCAAACGCTCTTGAATAATTTCCATGTGTAGCATTCCTAAGAAACCACAACGGAAACCAAAACCTAAAGCCGCTGAACTTTCTGGTTCAAACGTAAGTGAAGCATCGTTTAATTGAAGCTTATACATACTTTCGCGTAACTCTTCAAAATCTTCTGTATCAACAGGGTAAATACCCGCAAAAACCATAGGTTTTACATCTTCAAAACCATGGATAATATCGGCTGTTGGGTTTATAACAGTAGTAAGTGTATCGCCCACTTTTACCTCACGTGCTTCTTTAATTCCAGAAATAATATAGCCTACATCACCTGCTCTTACCTCAGCTCTTGGTTCCATATCTAAACCTAAAACACCAACTTCATCAGCAAAATATTCTTTTCCTGTGGCAATAAATTTAACCTTATCTCCTTTTTTAATCACACCATCTAAAATCCTAAAATAGGCAATAATTCCTCTAAAAGAATTATATACAGAATCAAAAATCAATGCTTTTAAAGGGGCGTTTTCATTTCCTTTTGGGGCAGGAACTCTACTTACTACTGCTTTTAAAATATCGTGCACACCTTGTCCAGTTTTTCCACTAGCTCTTAAAATATCTTCATAATCGCAACCAATTAAATCAATAATTTGATCACTTACTTCTTCGGGCATAGAACTAGGTAAATCTATTTTATTTAAAACAGGAATAATTTCTAACCCTTGTTCAATGGCCAAATATAAGTTTGAAATGGTTTGTGCCTGAATTCCTTGACTTGAATGTACAATTAATAAAGCACCATCGCAAGCCGCAATAGAACGAGATACTTCGTAGCTAAAATCTACGTGTCCGGGAGTATCAATTAGGTTTAAAATATACTTTTTACCATCCTGTTCATATTTCATTTGGATGGCATGACTTTTAATAGTAATTCCTCTTTCACGTTCTAAATCCATATTGTCAAGCAATTGAGCCTGCATCTCCCTTTTACTAGTGGTTTGGGTATATTCTAAAAGTCTATCTGCTAACGTGCTCTTTCCGTGGTCAATATGAGCTATAATACAAAAATTACGTATGTTTTCCATTCCCTGCAATATTAGTGAATTGTGTTTGATTTTTATAAATGAAACAGTAAGTTTTTAATTAATATTGCTCACTGGTTTTTTTACTCAATTATTTTAAACAAATTACATATTTTATGTCGATTACACAAAAGGATTATTTAGCACTAAATAAAGCAGCTTGGAATGCAAGAACAGAATTCCATATCCATTCAGATTTTTATGATTGGAAAAAATTTGTAAAAACAAAATCTTCACTTAATGAAATCGAGTTGAATCTTTTACCCCAAAATTTAATAGGTAAAAATGTATTGCATTTGCAGTGTCATTTTGGGCAAGATACACTTTCGCTTGCTCAGTTAGGTGCTAGTGTTACTGGCGTTGATTTATCGGATAAGGCAATTGAGGCTGCACAAAAACTAGCTTTAGAAACTCAATTAGAAGCCAAATTTATTTGTTGCGATATTTATGATTTACCAAACCATTTAAACGAGAAGTTTGATATTGTATTTACCACTTATGGAACCATTGGTTGGCTTCCTGATTTGGATAAATGGGCAGAAATAATTAGTAGATTTTTAAAACCAAGTGGCGAACTTATTTTCGTTGAATTTCATCCAGTAGTTTGGATGTTTGATTACGATTTTAAAAGCATTGAATATAGTTATTTTAACTTTGGTCCAATAGTTGAAACGGTAGGAGGAACTTATGCTAATACCAATTCAAATATTCAACTTCAGGATGTTTCGTGGAACCATTCTTTAAGCGAAGTAATTGCTAGTTTATTGAAACATAATTTACATATTAATGAATTTAATGAGTTTGATTATTCTCCATACAATTGTTTTAAAAACATGGAAGAATATGAAAAGGGAAAATTTAAAATAGCCCACTTAACTAAATCTATTCCAATGGTTTATTCAATAAAGGCAATAAAGACTCAGTAAATTATATTTAAAACTGATTATCAGTTACTTGTGTTTTAATTTGATTTGTGTTACTAAATTGTTAAATTTATTTTATATTTTTGGGGAGTCTGATAATCAACATTGAAAACCAAGTTATACATCATATTATCCATTGTAACTTTGCATCTGTTTGTAAATAAAGCAGAAGCTCAAGTAAAAAAACCAAATGAATTAAAGTTTGAGTTTTATGGTGATACTATTGATTTTGAAATAACAAAGCCAAACTTTGAAAAAATTGAAGTTACAAATGAAAGTATCACCGCGTTTTACAATACCATCAATACCGGTCAATTTAAAAATGTAGTAAACGACTTAGTTGTCTATAAAAACGTAAAAGATTTAAACGATTGGGTTTACTACCAATTAGTAAGAAAAACAGCCAACATAATATGCGATAAATCCATTAACTACAACGCCTACACCATTTTAAAATGGTATTTTATGGCTAAATCAGGATTTGATGTAAAGTTAGTTACAAGTAAAAAAAGTATTCTCTTTTATACTTATTCTGATGAAAACATTTATGATATACCTTATTTTATTAAAAATAACAGACAATATGTTTGCTTAAACTATCATGATTTTGGTAAAATAAATTTTGAGAAGGAAGCAGTTAAAACTGTTGATATTTATATTGAAGAAAGTAAAAATCCATTTTCTTACAAAGTAACTCAACTTCCAAATTTTGCCTCGAATACTTATTCAGAAAAGAAAATAAGTTTTGAATACAAACACAAAAACTATCAATTTAAAGTAAAGTTAAATAATCAGGTTCAACAGCTTTTTAAAAACTACCCTGTGGTTGATTTTGAATCATATTTCAATATACCATTAAGCAAAGAAACATATAGTTCGTTAATTCCTTTTTTAAAGGAAAATATCAAAAACATTAATCAAAAAGAAGGTATTGATTACCTAATGAACTTTACTCGTTATGCTTTTTTATATGAAGATGACTTGGCAAATTTTGGAAAAGAAAAGCGCTTAAGCCCAGAACAAACGCTACTTTACGAGCATAGCGACTGTGACGACAGAGCGGCTTTGTTTTTTTATTTGGTAAAGGAAATTTATAATCTACCAATGATTGCAATTTTATATCCAACTCATATCACCATAGCAGTTCAATTTGAAAATCCAGAAGGCAAACCAATTGTTTACAATGGCCGGAATTACTCTATTTGCGATCCAACTCCCCAAGCCGAAAATTTACTAATTGGTCAAATTTCTATAGAGCTTTCTAAAACTCCTTTTCAAGTAGTTTACGAGTACTTACCAACTGTAAAGTAGCGTATTAACTTTTTGTTATGAGGTAAATTTTGTTTGTTTTTCTATCTTTTTTTTCTTTTAATTTGTTAAAAAATAAAATTTATGGAATGGCGCAGATTAAATGGGGAGAAAATTAATAGTTCTATTTTAGAAGAGGTGGAAAATATTATTCAGTTGGAAACAGAGGCGGGTAACAAATTAAAAGTTTGTATAGGAACTGATAGTCAAGTAAACCATAAAATTACCGAATTTGCAACAGTAATTGTGTTTGTCAGAGAGGAGCGAGGTGGTTTTATGTTGATTAGTTCAGAAAAAACCAAACAAGCTTTTGGTATAAAAGAACGCATGTTAAACGAAGTTTCTCGCTCCATTGCCATAGCCTACGAAATTTGTCCATTATTAGAACTTTACGATGTAGACATGGAAGTTCATGCAGATATTAATACCAATCCCCAGTTTAAATCAAATTCGGCATTAAGTGAAGCAATGGGCTATATTATTGGAATGGGTTTTAAGTTTCAAGCTAAACCAAATGCTTTTGCTAGTAGTTATTGTGCAAATAAAATTGTTCACTAATTATTTAAATGGTAATTAATTTAACAACAATTAACTTATTTTAGCCCGCAAAATAAAGTTAATTTATGAAAAAATATTTTTACTCAGCTGTTGTTTTGGCGCTGGTAGCCTGCGGCAATGAGTCAAATACAGAAATAAAAAATGATGCTGTAGCATCTAATGTAGATACTTCAATTCGTCCACAAGATGATTTTTTTGAGTTTGCCAATGGCTTATGGATAAAAAATAACCAAATACCTGCAGAGGAAAGTGGTTGGGGAATAGGTAACTTAGTGTACAAAGAAAACTATGAGCGTCTTAGAAAAATTAACGAGGATGCAGCCAAGGAAAAAGCAGAAAAAGGAAGCGTTTCTCAAAAAATTGGTAGTTTTTGGCGTACTGCAATGGATACCGTAGCAATAGAAAAAGCAGGTATTGAGGCCATTAAACCGCTATTAGATTCAATTAATGCCATAAAAACAAATATGGACTTGGTTAATGCAATGGCATTATTAAGTAAAATTGGAGTTAATCAATTTATTGGCAGTTATGTTGGTCAAGATGATAAAAACAGCAGTTTAGTTCTGCTTAAATTTTGGCAATCAGGACTAAATTTACCTGAGCGCGAATATTACTTAAATGCCGATAAGGAAAATAAACAAATTAGAGAAGCCTATACCACTTACATCAATCAAATTTTTAAATTAATCAATTACTCGGGCGATGCGCAAAAAATATTGGATTTAGAAACTGAAATAGCTAAAACACACAGAACACTTGCTGCCACCCGCGACTCAGAAAAAAATTACTATAAAATGAGTTTAAATCAATTTGTGAAATATTCAAAAAATATTGATTTAAAAGAATTTATAAATAAAATAGGCGCTAAAAATATTGATTCAGTAATTATAGGTCAACCTGAATATTACCAATCGTTCGATAAAATATTTACCATTAAAAATTTACAAACTTTAAAAGCAATACTCACCTTTAATTTGGTAAATAATATGGCTGATTATTTGCCAAATAATTTTGTAAAAGCTAGTTTCGAATTCAATAAAGTATTTAGTGGCGCAGTAGAGCAAAGACCTAGATGGAAAAAGGTTTTAGCAGAGGAAGAGGAAGTAATGGGTGAACTATTAGGCCAACTTTATGTGAAAGAATATTTTAACGATAAGGCTAAAAAACGTTACACCGACTTGGTAGATGCTATTAAAATATCTCTCCAAAATAGAATAAAAAACTTGGAATGGATGAGCGAAGAAACCAAAGTAAAAGCCATTGATAAATTAGCGGCAATTAATAAAAAAGTAGGGTATCCAGATAAATGGAAAGATTTAAGTACCTTAGAAATTGAAGATGATGGTTACGCTCAAAATATCCTCAGAGCTAGCCAATGGTGGCAAAATTATGAAATGAATAAAATTGGCAAACCAGTTGATAAAGAAACTTGGGACATGACACCTCAAACATACAATGCTTATTACAATCCAAGCTTAAATGAAATTGTATTACCTGCTGCTATATTTGCCATTCCAGGTTTTAAAGATGAGGATGTGGATGATGCGGTAGTTTATGGATACGGTGGCGCTACCACCATTGGTCATGAAATTACTCATGGTTTTGATGACGAAGGGCGTAAGTTTGACAAAATTGGAAATTTAACCAATTGGTGGTCGGATGAAGATGGCAAAAAGTTTACCGAGCGAGCTCAAAAAATGATTAATCAATACAATCAATTTAATCCCATTGACAACTTGCATATAAATGGAGAAGCAACACTAGGAGAAAACATTGCAGATTTAGGTGGTGCTGTATTAGCATGGGATGCCTTTATAAAAACAGATTGTTACAAACAAAACAAAACTATTAACGGATATACGCCAGCCCAACGATTTTTTATGGGTTATGCACTTGGTTGGTTAAGCCATCAACGTAAAGAACAACTAAGAAATAGGCTAATGACGGATGTTCACTCTCCAGCTAAGTATAGGGTAAATGGTGTTTTTCAGAGCGTACCATCATTTTACGAAGTTTGGAATATTAAACCAACCGATAAAATGTATTTACCAGATAGTTTAAGAGTAAGTATTTGGTAATTTAATTTTTTAAAAAAAATATAATATTTAAAGGGGTTTTATAAAATGAAACCCCTTTTTTATGAAACCTAGTTTTTCATAAAATCCATGTGCTTTGGTATTTTCCAAATAGGCATCAAGCATGGCCGTTTTACAGTTTTGTTGTTTGGCTATTTCAAGCACGTGGTCACATAATAATTTTCCAATATTTTTACTTCTAAAATTTTGATCAACTACCACATTATCAAGCTCAATATATTTTCCTGAATAAATTTTGGTATTAATCCAAAAACCACAAACTCCAATTGGCTTTTGTTTGGTATAAAAGACAGCTTGCTTGTAATTCAGTTTAATCATATCCTTCAACA
>JBGSBN010000167.1:0-7634 GCA_041730515.1 Methylacidiphilales bacterium
AATAATCCCTGCAAGTGCAAAGTAGAGTGATCTGAGTCACATTATTGCAAATACGTTTGAAGTATACACAATAAACTTGTCTTGTGTGATTGCAAGTATAGCAGGAATACTATCAACTCCCATTATAGATGGATGCACACCAGCCACACCTCTACTTACCAATCGAGCTAAAGGTTTTAAATTGTATTTTTTTACAGCATCTTCGCTTGCCAAAATTAAAGCAGACGCACCATCGTTTATACCACTTGAGTTTCCGGCAGTTACCGAACCATCTTTTTTAAATGCCGGTTTTAGTTTTGCTAATTCTTCTAAACTACTTAAACGTGGGTGTTCATCTTTACTGAAAACTATGGCATCGCCTTTTTTCTGCGGAATGCTTATTGGAATAATTTCGTTAGCAAATACATTGGCTAAATGTGCTGCATGGTATTTTTGTTGCGAAGCAAAAGCAAATTCATCTTGCGCTTGGCGGCTAATTTTCCATTGCTCAGCTACATTTTCGGCAGTTTCGCCCATTGAAAAAGGATGGTATAGTTCCGATAATTTTTTATTTGTAAAACGCCAGCCGATTGTTGTATCATAAATTTCTGGAGTACGGCTGTAAGCAGTTTCGGCTTTAGCCATTACAAAAGGTGCGCGGGTCATACTTTCAGTGCCTCCGGCAATGTAAATATCGCCATCACCACAAGCTATGGCACGGCTAGCATCAGCTATACTTTGTAAGCCAGAAGCACACAAACGGTTAACAGTATTACCTCCAACTGTAATTGGCAAACCAGCTAACAAAGCACTCATTCTAGCCACATTTCGGTTATCTTCACCAGCTTGATTGGCAGCACCAAAAATCACATCTTCTATCTCATTAATATCAATATTGGGATTGCGAGCAATTAAGGCCTTAATTACTTCAGCTCCTAAATCATCTGGGCGGATTGAACTTAGGGCTCCTCCAAATTTTCCAATTGGAGTTCTTACTGCATCTATAATAAAAACATCTTTCATAATCTGTATTTTAAAACTAATTTTAGCTAGGCAAAGCTAATGCTACTTTTCATTTTTAAAAATTTCAATAAAGATTTATAACTTGCCAAACTTTTATAAAATAAGCGAAACCATGATTCAACGTATTCAAACAGTATATTTAATTGCAATTATTGTATTAACATCAGTTATGTGCAGCGGAAGTTTATTATCGTTAAAACAACCAAATCCTACCAATGGAGTAGATGAATACGATTTAAATATATTTTATTTTAAAGTCACCGAAGTGCAAAAAAGCATGACAGGTGGGCAAGCTACACAAACCAGTGTTATTAAGTCTATGTCAATTCAATATGGTTTAATTGCCATTGCCGCCATTTTAATTGGATTAACTATAGGTATTATTTTTTCGTACAAAAACCGCGAAAAACAAATGAAATTAACCCGTTTAAATTTTTTAGTAATGGCCATGTTATACTCAGCAGTTTTTGCTAAAGCCATTAATTATATTCCAGGATTTGAATTTAGTAAACTAATGCCATACAGTACTTTGGGCGTTATGTTAATGTTGTTCAATTTTTATTTGAATTGGCGTGTATTGCGTTTAATAAAAAGAGATGACGACTTGGTAAAAAGTGCTGATAGAATTAGGTAATTGATTGGCTAAAAGCTGATTTTCATTTAGTAAAATTGTCTTACCATTAAAATTGTATATATTGTAAAAGTTTTAAAACCCGAATTTATTGGAATAATTTTTCGATAAAAGGATTTTGAAAGTAACTTTTAACAATAATACTTATTTGAACTTTAACGAATTTAATTTTGACGAAAAGCTTTTAGACGGCCTTTTCTCAATGGGTTACGATAAACCCACACCTATTCAAGAACATGCCATTCCATTAATTTTAGCAAACAAAGATTTAATAGCTTGTGCGCAAACAGGAACTGGAAAAACTGCTGCTTATTTACTTCCTATTTTAAATAAAATAGTAAAAAATCAATCCAATAATTTAAATACACTAATTATTGCGCCTACTCGCGAGTTAGCTCAGCAAATAGACCAACAAGTAGAAGGTTTTGCCTATTTTTTAGGCATAAGTTCTATTTCGGTTTATGGTGGTGGTGATGGTGCTGCTTTTGAACAACAGAAAAAAGCCATGCGCGAAGGTGCTGATATAATAATAGCAACACCTGGCCGATTAATTGCCATGCTAACTTCGGCAGGTTCGGTTGATATGAGCTCACTGCAACATTTGGTATTAGATGAAGCAGACCGTATGTTAGATATGGGTTTCTATGACGATATCATGCGTATTATTAATTATTTGCCAAAGCATAGACAAACGGTTTTGTTTTCGGCCACCATGCCTCCTAAAATAAGGAATATGGCAAGCCGTATTTTAACCAATCCTGAGCAAGTAAATATAGCCATTAGCAAACCTGCAGAAGGAATTTTGCAACAAGCTTATATGGCTTTTGATGCTCAAAAAGTAGCTTTGGTAAAACATATTTTAAACGAAAAAGAACACAACAGTGTAATAATTTTTGCCAGTACCAAAGAAAAGGTAAAAGAATTAGGTAAAGAATTATACCGCTCTGGACTTTCTATTAAAGCATTTCATAGCGATTTGGAGCAAGCAGAACGCGAGCAAATTATGCTTGCATTTAAAAACAAAGAAGTTCAAATTTTAATTGGAACTGATATTCTTTCGCGCGGAATTGATGTAGATGGAATAAGCTTAGTAGTAAACTTTGATGTTCCACCAGATCCAGAAGACTATATTCATAGAATTGGCAGAACGGCTCGTGCTGAGACTACAGGAACAGCTATCACCTTTATTAATCCAAAAGACCAACGCAGGTTTTTTAGTATTGAAAATTTAATTGGAACAGAAATACCAAAATTACCCTTACCTGAATTTTTAGGCGAGGCGCCACTTTATGAACCTGAGAAAAAAATGGATAAGCCTGCTGGTGGATTTAAGAAAAAACCAGGATTCAAAAAGAAATTTAAACCTAATAACCAACCAAAAACACAATAAAAAGTATAATCCATTATACTAAAAAAATATGGGACAACAGAAATTAAAACGATTTGCAGAATTTATATCTTTTCCTAACTGTTTTGATTTTCCTTATAACCTAAAAGGAAAATGGAAAACCGAAGTTTTTAAAAACAATAAGCCTTTAGTAATTGAGTTGGCTTGCGGTAAAGGCGAATACACAGTAAATTTAGCAAAGCAAGACCCAAGCAGTAATTTTATTGGAATTGATATAAAAAGCAATAGAATGTGGAAAGGCGCAGGCATTTCACAAGAACTTGGATTAACTAACACGGGCTTTGTACGCATGTCTATTCAAAAAATAAATATGTTTTTTGAACCAGGCGAGGTGGATGAAATTTGGATTACTTTTCCTGATCCTTTTCCAAAAGATAGGCATGAAAAAAACAGGCTAACCCACCCTGAATTTCTAACTTTTTACAAAAATATTATTAAACAAGGCGGAATTGTAAATTTTAAAACCGATGATGATGGCCTTTTTGATTATACGCTTGAAACCCTTAATAATGTGGGTATTAAACCCATTGAAGTAATAAAAGATGTTCATAATGAGCCTCATAATTATGACCATTTAAGGAATATTACTACTCATTACGAAAAGTTATTTTCGAACAAAGGCCGCAAAATAAAATATTGTAAATTTAATTTAGACACCCTTAACTATTTGCCAAAACCTGTGGTATTTGAAAATATTATACCTAATCAATTCAAAATAAATAAACCATAAATGCGTTTTAAAAGTACAAAGTTTTCAAACATGATTTAAAAAGCTTTGTACTTTTAAAAAATTATATATTTTTGTTTGCTATGAAATTAATAAAGCCGTTAGCTGTTTTTATACTAATTACATTAAACTATTTAAATGTAAAAGCCCAACAAATAGAAATTGGAATGCTATTGGGTACATCGCATTATATTGGAGATTTAAGTGATGAAAAATTGAATTTTAGCAATACTTATTTTGCTGCATCGTTGTTTGGCAGGTACAATTTTAGTAATAAAATTGCTATAAAAGGAATGGCTGCTTACGGAAGAGTGAGTGGGGATGACAAGCAAAGTAATCTAGTGGCATCTAAGATTAGAAACCTGAATTTTTACACTGATATTTACGAGTTTAGTTTACATTTTGAATACAATTTACTTAAAAACGATTTGAGAAATTTACATTCTCGTCCTTTTATTCCTTATGTTTTCGGTGGAATTGGAGTTTTTAAATTTAACCCAAAAACGGAATTGGCTGGAACCACTTACGAGTTGCAAGCATTAAAAACAGAAGGACAAGGCTCAACTGTTTACAACGATTTAAAACAATATAACTTAACAGAAATAGCGTTTCCTTTTGGCATAGGTTTTAGAACTAGAATTAGTGATGCTTTTTATGTTGGTTTCGAAACTGGCGTACGCTTCACTACTACCAATTACTTAGATGATGTAGGAGGAAAATATGGCGATAACAATGTAGTTAAGGCTAATAGTGGAGCAGTAGCAGCTGCATTAGCCGATAGAAGCTGGGAAGTGAATGGTCAGGCAGTTGGTGTTGGTTCTTTTAAAGAAGGTGATTTAAGAAGTGATAAAAAAACTTTTCAAAACGATTTATACATCATTTCGGGTATTACTTTAACTTATATTATTAGGTCAAAAGGACAAGCTTGTCCAACGTTTTTTAATTAATTACAGCAAAATTGAAAAAAGCACTTTATATATTATTATTCTTTACAGGTTTATCTCATTTAAAAGCACAGCATATTGATGTAGGCGTGGGATTAGGTTTAGCTAATTATTGGGGCGATTTATCACCAAATATTTCATTTGGCGAAACGAAGGCCGCAGGAAATGTGTTTGCAAGACTTAATTTTAATAATGTTTGGGCTTTAACAGGTCAAATATCGGTGTTAGAGGTAAGTGGAAACGACAAAAATTTTGATTTTAATAAAACAAGAAACCTTAATTTTTCGAGTTCTATTAGAGAACTTTCTGGTTTTTTTGAATATAATTTTTCTTCGTTTGGTTACGGTGTTTTAGATAAAAAAGTGACTGGCTATATTTTTGGTGGTTTTTCTTATTTTCAATTTAATCCTATAACTAGGTATGCTGGAGAAACTGTTAACTTACGAGACCTTAAAACTGAAGGTGTAGCTTACGACAAAGGCGCTTTTGCTATTCCTTTTGGTATTGGTGTTAAATGGATTTTTGCACGTAATTTTAGTTTAGAAGCTAATTATAATATTAGAAAAACCTATACCGATTATATTGATGATGTTAGCGGAAAATATGTTGATTTAAGCGCAACAAGCATAAGAACGCAACAAATAGCCGATAGAAGTTACGAAGTTTTGGGAACTAGCCAATATCAACCTGGTTCTAAAAGAGGAAGCGACAACTATAATGATTGGTTTATGACTGTTTCAGCTAGCATTGCTTACCGCATTCCGGGCCGAATTAAATGCCCTACTTTCTTTTAATTATATAAAAGCATTTGTTTCCAAATTAATGTTTTTGTTCAACTCGGATAAAAACTGTCGTCTTGGAATATTAGTAGCGCCCATGCTCATTAAATGAGGATTTTCAACTTGGCAATCAATCATGTGAAAATCGTACAGTCGTAAATATTGGCATAAATGTATCATAGCCATTTTACTGGCATTACTCATGGTGCTAACCATGCTTTCGCCCATAAAACATTTTCCTAATGCTACTCCATAAAGGCCGCCAACTATTTGGTTTTCGAACCAAACTTCTACACTATGAGCATACCCTTTTAGGTGCAAAACATTATAAATATCTTCTATTTCTTCGCTAATCCAAGTGCCTTCGGCTTTTAATCTTTCTGTTCTGCAAAGTTTTATTATTTCAGGAAAAGCATTATCAATGGTGCAAGTAAACTTGTTACTTTTAATAACTTGTTTCATGCTTTTTGAAATATGCACTTGGCTTGGATAAAGCACGGTTCGTGGGTTTGGGCTAAACCACATGGGAATTTCGCCTTCGTTAAACCAATGGAAAATACCTTTACGGTAAGCTTTTAAAACCAAATCTGGACTTATTTGCCCACCAATAGCCAATAATCCATCTTTCCTTCTGGTATAAACCGATTCAGGAAAAATATCGTTTACAACATAATACAACATGTATTTTTAAAGCTCTTTTCTTAGCCTAGCCACCGGTAAATTAAGCTGTTCACGGTATTTGGCTACAGTTCTGCGTGCTATGTTGTAACCCTTATCTTTTAATATTTCCATCAACTTTTCGTCAGGCAAAGGCTTGTGTTTATCTTCAGTATCAATTGCTTCTTTTAAAATATTTTTTACTTCGTGGCTACTTACTTCCTCCCCATCATCATTGGTAATGCCTTCGCTAAAAAAGTATTTTAAGGGAATAATTCCCCAACCTGTTTGAATGTATTTACTATTGGCCACACGACTTATGGTTGAAATATCGTAACCGGTCATATCGGCTATGTTTTTCAAAATCATTGGTCTTAGTTTACTATCATCGCCATCTTGAAAATACTTATGTTGGTATTGTAAAATGGCGTTCATGGTAGTTAGTAAAGTATTTTGGCGCTGCTTTATGCTATCAATAAACCATTTGGCGCCATCTAACTTTTGCTTAATAAACATTACTGTATCCTTTTGATCTTTGGTTGGTGCAGCACTTTTTTCGTATGCCTGCATGGCTTCCATATAAGTCCGGCTTATGCGCAAATCTGGTGTGTTGCGTCCATTTAAACTAATGCTTAACATGCCGCCTTCATCATTTAAAGTAAAATCGGGCGTAACGTATTGTGCAGCTTGTCCACCATAACTATCGCCCGGTTTGGGATTTAATTTGGTAATAATACCAATGATAGATTTTATTTTTTCGTCATCTAAATGAAGCTCTTTGGCAATTTTTTCATAGTGCTTTTTACTAAATTCTTCAAAATATTTTTCTAAAACTTCAATGGCTAATTCAATAGCACGGTTATAATAATCTTTGCGTTTTAACTGAATAATTAAACATTCTTGTAAGCTAGTGGCACCAATTCCTGGAGGATCTAATTTTTGAATTTTAGCTAAAACATGCTTCATTTCATCTGTTGAAGCTTCTACATTTTGGGCAAATGCCAAATCATTAATTATGGCTTCTAAAGGTCTGCGCAAGTAACCATCATCATCAATGGTTCCTATAATTTGATTGCCAATAATTTCTTCTTTTTCGGAAGTAACTACCGCACTAAATTGTTCTAATAAAGCATCGTGAAACGTAGATGTTTCGGCCAATGGGGAATCTTTACGTTCTTCATTTCCTTCATCGCTTAAATGAAAACCATCGGGCTCATATTCATCATTTACATATTCCTTTACATCTAAACTTTCGTTGGCCAAATAATCTTCTACACTTGAGTCTTTTTCATAATCATCTCCATCTTGCGTTTCGGTTTTTGGGTCTTCACTTGGCGCTGCATCCGAATCTTTATTGCTTAACAAGGCAGGGTTTTCAATCATTTCTAAATCAATACGCTGCAAAAAATCTACCGTATTAAGTTGCAATAACTTAATGAACTGTATTTGCAAAAGCTATCGCCTTTGCAAATACAGTTCATTAAGT
>JBGSBN010000168.1:0-7628 GCA_041730515.1 Methylacidiphilales bacterium
TGAGATTGCTTCTCTACGATCGCAATGATGTTCTCGCGAGGTTTGCCGAAAATTCATGTTTATCATTACAATCAATCTCACGCAAGGCGTGACATAGTTCAGACAAATTAATGAAATTGGCCAACTAATCACTGGCAACAAGCCCTGAAAGGGCGAAATACCATAACATAGGGTGCAGCCCTATGAAAGTAAAACAAAATGGAAAGGTAATTGATAACCAAGGAAGATGCCTACGGCATGACAAGTTTGGGAAATGGAAATATTGCAGTCAAGGATGCTAGAAATGGCAGTAATTATAGAGCTCATAGTCATTTGGAATTACCCACCCCTAACCCCTCCGAGGAGGGGAATTGCTTACTGCAAAAAGGTATGAAAGGCAAATGCTCGCTTGAGATTGCTTCTCACGCTTTGGCGTGATTGCAATGACGTTTGCTACTGAATAGTACCTTCAATTCCTAAAACCAAATGGTAATATTGGTAATTAATAAATTATTGGTATTACTTGGCTTATTTTCCGTATTGATATACACATTACTTTCCGAAAGGTAATTGCGGGCTTCTAACCTAAATAAAGCATTTTGACTAATTTTTTTAGTAAAACAAAGGGCTGAACTAAATGTGCTGAATCCATTTATTCCTGTAATTGGTTTAATCATCACTTCGTTTTTATCATTAAAATATTCAACCCTACCTGCTACAAAGGCGTTTTTATTACACCTTACTTTTGCTATAAAATTAGCTTGCCACCAATTATTAAAGTATTTATTTCCAGTAATTGAATCTATGCATTGCTGAAAGCCTAGGTAAACACAACTGGTAAACGAAAATTTGCCATCAGGATTATAAATGGCATATAAATCGGTAAAATACCTATTGCCATAATTTGGAGTTAAAGCTGAACTTTCATCGCCCACATAAGTATTCCAATTAATTAATAGTTTATTGGTAGGTCGGTATTCAATTTGAGTTCCAAACGATAGTGGATTATTAACATCCGATATTTGTTGCCAACCATTTAACAGGTAAAAATAAGCCATTATTTTTTTACTTACAGGTACCGAAAGTTTGGCACCTGAAAGGTAATATGGCACATATTCAGGTGCAAATGAGCGGGTGTACATAAAATGATCTTTAGAGATAGCCGACTCGTTGGTATAAGGCGATCCAATTACACCTGCATCTATCCAAATTTCTTTGTTCTTAAATAATTTTAAACCCACATTGGCCTCAATCAAATTTTTCAAAGAACCTTTTTCGCTTACATAATTTGAGTTGACATAACTACCAAAACCTGGGATTATTCGTGCTCTTACTTTATCGTTTTTATACTTTAGGTCAACATAAACCAAGTTTACATTTACCTCGTTATGCCTTGATGATGAAACCGCATAATCTCTATCAAAAGTTTTGGGTTGGTTAAAATCAAAACCATAATACACATCTACATAGCCCGAAATATTAATTTTTCCATTTTCGGTACTATCCATTTGTTCTACCATGCCAGTATTGCTTACTTGAGCATAATTTTTAAAAACAATAGCTATCAATAAAATGGTAAGAAGTAAACTTTTTTTCATGATGAGGAGTAAATAAATGGGTTTCTATAAAACACAAAAAGCGACTTTGAACAAGTCGCTTTTTGTGTTTTTTGTTTAATTATTATTATTAAAATTATTCTTCAAATTCAACTTTAAACTCTACCCTACGGTTTTTGGTTTTGCCTTCGGTTGTAGCATTATCGTAAGCAGGTTTTGTATCGCCAAATCCTTCAGAACGAACTCTTAAAGTATTAACTCCTTTGCTTTCCAAAAATTTCTCAACTGCTGCTGCTCTTTCTTGCGATAATTTTAAGTTTTTAGCTGCATCGCCCACATTATCGGTATGACCTAAAATGTATAATTTATAAGTAGGATTTTCAATCATTACCTTCACTACATTATTTAAAATAGCAAATGAATTAGGTTTTAAAACAGATTTACCTGTTTCGAATTGAACACCTTGTAAAGCTTTTTCAAACAATTGTTTTACTGCTGCTTTAACTTCGGGGCAACCATTATTAGCGGCCACACCAAATACTTTAGGACAATTATCTAATTTATCTTCAATGCCATCACCATCAGTATCAGGGCAACCATTGAATTTAGCAATTCCTGCTTTTTGAGGGCAATTATCTAATTTATCTTCAATACCATCGTTATCAGAATCAGGACAACCATTAACTTTAGCTACACCAGCCACTGTTGGGCAAGCATCTTCACTATCTTGAATGCCATCATTATCAGTATCAGGGCAGCCATTAAACCTATATACACCTGCCGCAGTTGGACATTTATCTTCACTATCTTGTACGCCATCATTATCAGCATCAGGGCAGCCTTTAAATGCAGCCACACCTGCCACTAATGGACAAGCATCTTTATTATCAGCAATGCCATCTTTATCGGTATCAATTGAACAGCCTGTAGTTGGGTTTACCAAATCGCCAGCAGGCGTATTAGGGCATTTATCGCGCTTATCTCCTACTCCATCTGCATCGGTATCAATTACTTTACCTAAATTCATGGTTACTCCAATTGTATGAAACCAAGCTTGGTCGTAAGTTAATTGTTCTAAAGCTGAAGTATTTTCCGATTTATCATTGTTAGTCCACATATAATTTGATTGTAAATTCAAACCAAATTTTTCTGTTAATCTAACATTTACGCCTAAACCAGCAGGTACAGTAAATTCGTATAAACCACCTTTATCCATTCCCGCAATACCAAAATCTTCTAATCTATCAGTAGGCATGTTAATTCTTCTAACTCCTAATCCTAAGGTAATATAAGGAGTAAACATGGCATCATCTTTTTCTAAAAATTTCCAACGAGGGGTAACTTCAAAACCTAAAGTTTGGCGATAAAAATTACCAATGTTAGTATTACCAACTACATTTACTTTATCAAAATAACCCCACTCGCCTAAATAACCACGAGCAGCAACATCGAACTGCTTACTTAAATATCTGCTTACTGTTAAATAACCTATTCCTGGAGTGTTTTGGGTTTTTCCACCACCATTATTTGCCACATTGTGTGCAGTTAAATCAAATTTAAAAAATCCATTTCCTAAATCTCCCGAGTATTCCGAAATACCAACACCAAGTCCAACTTGCCATGGCATATCTTTGGTTTGAGCTTGACCATATTGGGTTAAACAAGCTGATAACAGTGCGCCTAATAAAAGTTTCTTCATATTATTTTGTTTTATTTTAGGTGCAATATAGTTTACTAAAACTTACTAAAACAAGAAAATTACAATTTTTTAGTATGGTTTAAATGATATTTAATCAACCAACCCTAAAACCATTCATTGAAATATTAGCTAAAAAAGCCATATCAACTTAAATAACAAATTACTGATATTCAATTTATTAAAAAACAAATTTTCATTATCAATTTGGCTATTTTTAATCAAATCAAATCCGATTATTTGTTTTAGTTTTTTTTAGTTTGATTTGAAAAAATTATTTTTAGTTTTATTTATGATGCAGGTAGTAATATTAGGTAGTGGAAATATGGCAAATGCAATTTTAACATCGTGCTTAAACACCGATTTAGAAATAGTAGGCTTATTTTCAAAAACCGAAGCCAATAAAATGGCCATGGTAAATAAATTTCAAATAAATGGTTATACCAACTTTGATAAAATTCCTACTAATGCCGATTTATACTTACTTTGTGTTAACGATGATGCCATCCATGAAGTAGCAAATGATTTACTAGCTGTAGATGGATTAGTAGTGCATTGCTCCGGCCTAAAACCGATAACTGTGCTAAATAAACAGATGAACCAAGGTGTATTTTGGCCCATTGAAAGCATTAATAAAACTTCTTTTGTAAATTTTAAAAATACACCTGTTTGCATAGAAGCTAATAGTGAAGAAAATTACCGAATATTAGAAGCATTTGCCGATAGGCTTTCAAAAAATGTGCAAAAAATAAATAGTACGGAGCGCCAATATTTGCACCTAGCGGCTACCATTACCAATAATTTTAGCAATCATTTAATTGCATTGGCTAAGCAAGAGTTAGATTTACAACAATTAGATTATACCATTTTAAAGCATTTATTAACTAATGCAATCAATAATTCGTTTAACTTTGAGCCAAGTAAAATACAAACAGGGCCAGCAATAAGGAACGATGTAAGTACCATGCAAAAACATATTAGTTTATTGCAAAACCCCAATACAAAAAATTTGTATGAATTATTAAGTAAAAGTATATTCGAATTTAAAAAGAACAACCATGCGTAAATTATTTTTTATTCTATTCCTATTATGTTCGTCAGCTAGTTTTGCTAGCCGTCTGTTAATACCTATGGACGAAGGGCAAAAAAATCATTTGAAGGCATATGGCCTTGCATTTTGGATTTTACAAAAAGACATTGAGGTAGATTGGCTTTTAAATTATAAAGCTGGCAGTTTTATGTTTGCTTACGACCAAAGCTACGAAAGAGAATTAAAAATTAGGGGTATTAGTTTCGAAGTTATTAGCGAAGCCCAAGTATCGGAAATATTATTACAAATAGCCAAACCTGATGTAAACATGGAGTTAGTAAAATTATATAAAGCTCCAAAAATTGCAGTGTATTCGCCAAGAACCAAACAACCATGGGATGATGCAGTAACCATGGTTTTAACCTATGCTGAAATTCCGTATGAAGTAGTTTTTGATGATGAAGTATTAGGCGATAAATTGGCCAAATACGATTGGCTGCATTTACACCACGAGGATTTTACAGGCCAATACGGTAAATTTTATGCGCAATTTGCCAATACTGCTTGGTACCAAGCCGAGGTAAAAGAAAATGAATCAATGGCAGCTAAACATGGTTTTAAAAAAGTATCGGAACTTAAATTGGCTGTGGCAAAAAAAATAAGAGATTTTACTTTAGGTGGAGGCTTTTTATTTGCCATGTGTAGTGCTACCGATACCTACGATATTGCCATGGCTGCCGATGGAATTGATATTTGCGAAAGCATGTTTGATGGCGATCCTTCAGACCACAATGCCAATTCCAAACTTGATTTTAGTAAAACCATTGCTTTTAAAGATTTTAACCTAGTTATGAATCCGTATGAGTACGAATATTCATACATAGACGCTACTCCAGATACAAGACCAATAAATGAAGACAATGATGTATTTTCGTTATTTGAATTTTCGGCCAAGTGGGATTTAGTTCCAACTATGTTGTGCCAAAATCATACCAGCACTGTTAAAGGTTTTATGGGACAAACCACCGCTTTTAGAAAACAATTTATAAAAAGCGAAGTGCTTATTTTAGGGGAAAACAAACAACTGAAAGAGGCTAGATACATTCACGGAACTTTAGGTAAAGGTACGTGGACTTTTTATGGCGGTCACGATCCTGAAGATTACCAACACATGGTAGGCGAACCACCAACCGATTTAAACCTTCATCCAAACTCGCCAGGCTATAGGTTAATTTTAAACAATATTTTGTTCCCAAGTGCAAAAAAGAAAAAGTTAAAAACTTAGATATAATTTGAATATCAATAAAGTACATCATATTGCCATAATTTGTAGTAATTATGCTGTTTCAAAAAAGTTTTATACCGAAGTTATTGGTTTAGAAATTTTAAATGAAATCTATAGAGTAGAGAGAAATTCATATAAACTTGATTTGGCTTTAAACGGAATTTACGTGGTTGAATTATTTTCTTTTCCAAATCCACCATTGAGGCCAAGCAGACCTGAGGCCACAGGGCTTAGACATTTAGCTTTTGAGGTAAATAATATAAATGAAATAGTTCGAAAAATGAATTCCTTAAATATTGATATTGAACCAATAAGGATAGATGAATTTACCTTTAAAAAGTTCACCTTCATAGCCGACCCTGATGGATTACCGATAGAGTTTTACGAAAAATAATTACATTTAATAAGAAAATGCAAAGACTCCATTTATATTTTTTAAATCAATTGTTTTAGTTCCATTACTCACTTTGCAAGTAAATAATACCTTTACTTTAATTGTTTTTTTGCCGGTAACCATATCCTTGTAATTGGCAATTTCCTTTATTACAAATCCTGTAAATTGCTCTAAATATCTCGAAGAATAAAATGTACCATCGGGCGCGGTGTAATCAACAATTACCTTATTAAACTGCAAGGTATCGCGAACAGGTTTTATGCTAAACGAAAAATTAGAAACACAATTTGTATTAAATGCAGTAGCAATATTTTTAGAAACAAAAGTAGTATCGTTAGTCGCTTTATTTATTGCTAATAAATCTACTTTATACGCGCCTTCATTAGCAAATGCAGGTAATTCAAAGTCATTTCCTTTTGGAAACGAATTGGTTTGATTTAAATATTGCCACACAAATTTATGAGTGCTTGAATCGGCATTGATTACGCGGCATCTAAAAACATTGTTACCAATATTTTGATAAGTATAATCAATATAACCATTTAAATTATTGCCATTAATATAAATTGGTGTTTCAATGGTAGAAACACATCCCACGTCTTTATAATCAGCTATTAGTTTAATATTTTTCTTTCCTTCGGTTTTAAATACAAATTCGGGACTGCTAGCTAAACTACCAAATCCGTCACCAAAATCCCATTTATAACTTACATTACCTAAACCTGATGATTCATTTTTAAAAATAACCCTATAAGCACTTGGAGGTAACACATCTTTATAAAAATTATAAATATTTCCTGGCTTAAAAACCGAATCAGCCACCCAATTTGGGTTGTTTCCAATTTCATAATTTCTAATGGTAATACTTAATTTTTCGTTACAATTAGTACAGTTGCTAACTAATGAACTTGTAAAGGTATTAATATACAAACTGTCCATTCCATTTCCAGTTTGCATCACAAAATTATTGTTGCCAGCTTCCATTAATAATGGTTTATTGTCTATGGTTCCGTTGGCATAAAATTCGGCCGTTCCTATATAGCCAATTGGATCTTCTTTGGCTTTACAACCGGTAGCCAAAATAGCAAAACAGGTAATTAAATAAATGAATATACGCATGAAAAAATTTATTTTATAATGTATTGTAAACCTAGTTTGATTCCTTGATTTTGATACTTGTTGTTATTAATTGTAGAAACTTCATTTAATCCATAAACATAGGTAGCATTGACGGCTAAATGTTTAGCAAATCTAAATTGATAATTGAATGTGAATTGAATATCGTTTTTAGAAATTCCAGTGCTGTAATTTTCGGTTTTTTTGTTGGTAATGGTATTATTTTCCAAATTATTGGTAGTAAATAAATCGTTGGTTTTAACCAATTGTGCATACTGAACACCTACTCCTAAACCATGATTTTTAAATATTGGATACATTAAGTTTAAACCTATTATGGCGTAATCAATTGATTGATTTTTAATAGCTGTGGTAGAAGTGTAAGAAGTAAAATCGTAAGTTTTATTAATAACATTACGAGCAACTAAATTTTGGTTTATATTTTCATAATGCAAATTGGTATTGATAGAAAATTTACCAATATCAAAATACAAACGCCCACCAACAAAATAACCGATCGAATTGGCAGCAAAGGCATTATTAAATGAATTGGTGCCTGCTTCAATACTTGC
>JBGSBN010000169.1:0-7524 GCA_041730515.1 Methylacidiphilales bacterium
GGGTCAGGGCTTGGCAATCCACGCCAGCAGGTGGGTGCGCAGCAGCGGAACGGTGTTGAACAGAGTGTAGAGCGCGGGGTGCAGCGGGCAGACGCGCCGGGCGATCGGTGGTGCAAGCGTGACACGCCGGTGCCGCACCTGCCCGTGCGGGAACAACGCCTGAATGCGCTGCAGCGGCACACCGCGCACATCGGCGTTGTTCGGGTTGTTGGTCACAACATGGCCAGCCAATATGAAAATATCAATCGTGCAATGGGAGCTGGTAATAATGGAACTGCTCTTGGTGTTGAAAGTGCAACATCAGATCAATTAAGTAAAAAATCACTCAAAGATTTTGTATCTGGCAGTCGCTAATGAATTTTAAAATACTACAGCAAAAAAAGGGGCAGGCTTTATTAGAAGCCATTGCAACATTAGGCTTAATGTTGCCTTGTTCCTTATTTTTGTTGTTATTTTTTTTAAATCAAATGGTTTCTATTGCTGTTGATGACGCAATAGAAACTTACTTTGTTTGCCAATTACAAAATAAAAATGATTGTATTTTAAAGTTAAAAACTGATTTGCAAAAATTACGATTAAGCCAAATACAAATTGTACGTCACCAAGAAAACAAACCTCGATATTTGTTAGAAATCAAAGCGATCACAAGTTACAACTTTTCAATTCATTTCGAAAGAAAACTTTGTCGTAGTTTAGATATTAAATTGTTTTCAGAGGCCGTTTGTGAAAAATATTAAATACATAAAAAGTAGTCAAAAATCAGAGCTTGGATTCACAAGTATTTATTTTATTTTTTTTACATCCCTGCTTTTGATTTTTTCAATTCTGTTTAACATCGTTTTTTATGCTTCACAAAGTAAAGATGCCTTCAGGAAACAGTGTTTAAACAGTGCCATCGATCTTGAAAAAGATATCATCAATTACGAAAAAGATATTTTATTATTAAATATTCCATCAACTCTACTTCGAGCGCAAATGGCGCAGGCCCTTCTTGCGCTAGCAACAGTTCCTTGGCCCGCTAATCTTGCAATTCTTGTAGAAATTGAAGAAATTAACCTTGAGCAAGAAAATCTCGATACTATTCAAAAAAATGCCATGTTAATGATTGTAAATAATAAAGTAGTAAAAATTTGGGAAAAAAGTAATAGTATTATTAACCAAACTATTAGTAAAATAAGGTATTGGCAAGGTAAATTATGGCTAATAAGCGATAATAATTTATACACCATTAATCTTTCGAATTTTAAACTTAAAAATCATTTCAAATCAAATTCGTTTTTTTACAATGAATTAAATGATATAGCCTTTAATAACAGTTTTTTATACGTTGCCAGTAATGAAGGTGTTATACAATCACCCATTAACCAGGAACTTACCATACCTAAAGTACCAAGCTTATTTATTGAAAGTGTAAAAGTTAATGATAAAATACTTACCCAAACTGTATTGAATGATTTAAAATATAACCAAAACAATATCACCATAAACTTTGCTACACCTTGGTTTTCGAGCGAAAATAGACTCCAAATATTGTATAAAATAAACAATAGCGAATGGCAAATATTTGAAAAAGGTGCGCGCATGCTATCACTTTCATCATTATCACCTGGCAATTATTTTATACAGTTTAAAACTTGTATCGATGGTCAATATTTCTCATCTATTGCCCATGTTTCTTTCCATATATCCTATCCTATTTGGCAGCAAGTATGGTTTTTACTCATTGTATTTTTATTGCTAGCTGCATTATTTTTTGCTATTTATAAATACCGTTTAAAACTTATCAATAAACAAAGCAAACTGTTAATTGAAAAAAATAAATTAGAAACCGATTTACAAAAATCAATGCTTTCGTCTATCAAATCACAAATGAATCCTCATTTTATATTCAATGCGTTAAATACCATTCAATCGTATATTTACCTAAACGATAAAGAAAATGCTTCTAATTATCTGGCTCAATTCTCTATGTTAACACGCAAAATATTGGATATGAGCAATAACGAAACAGTAGCTTTAACAGATGAAATTGAAACACTTCAACTTTATTTATCGCTCGAAAAAATGCGTTTTGAAGACAGTTTAAATTATGAAATAACCATTGCACCAAACTTAAAAGTTAACGATGTAAAAATTCCATCCATGTTAATTCAACCTTATGTAGAAAATGCTTTAAAACATGGTTTACTGCATAAAAAAACAAATAGAACCTTAAGTATTGTATTTGAACAAGATTCACAATTTTTAATAATAAAAGTTGATGATAATGGCGTAGGGCGAAAAAAAGCCAATGAGCTTAACTCCATTAAAGACCATAAATTCAATTCCTTTTCGACAGAGGCCAACCAAAAACGATTAACTTTACTCAATAAACAAACTACTGAAATTGGGGTAAACACCATTGATAAATTTGATAAAAATGGCATTGCAGAAGGTACTTTAGTTATTTTAAAAATACCATTAGCTGTTTTGTAAAATCAAAAAACACTTAAGTAAAACCTAAATTCATTTTACAACCTTTTGATTTTATATTTGAAACCTAATGAAAGCCATAATAATTGACGATGAAAACAAAGCAAGACAATTGCTAACAGCTATGCTTGCTAATTACTGCGTAGATGTAGAAATTTTGGCTGTTTGCGATGATTTGCCTAATGGCGTAAAAGCCATAAAAAAATACCAACCAGAATTGGTGTTTTTAGATATAGAAATGCCTGGACATAGTGGATTAGAACTAATTGATTTTTTTGAGGCAGATGAAATAAACTTTGATATAATTTTCACTACTGCTTATAATCAATATGCCATTGATGCCTTTAAGTTACAAGCAGTTGATTATCTATTAAAACCCATTATGTTTCAGCACTTAATTGATGCAGTAAACAGGGCTAAAAGCAAGCAAGAAAAAAATAATTATACCTATCAATTACTAAAACATCAGTTAAGCAAAGAGGGTACAAAAAAAATTGGTATTCCGCAAATGAATGGCATTCGGTTTTTAGAACCTGCTGAAGTTATTTATTTTAAAGGAGATAGAGCCTATACCGAAATATATTTAAAAGATGGAACACAAATTTTAGCTAGCCGAAATTTAAAATATTTTGAAGATGTACTAACCAATCATTTGATGTTTTTTAGATGCCATAAATCGTATATTGTTAACACTAACTACATAACGGAATATATTAAGTCGGATGGCGGTTATTTAGTAGTAAATAAAAACATACAAATAGGTGTTTCAGGCGAAAAAATTAGCGCTTTACTAGAAATGATTAATGCCTAACTTCTAAAAAACTAAAGTTATCTATTTTAAATTAGCCATAAAATAACATACATTTGCGTTTGAAAGGTCGGTGTAATATTTGAAAAAAATTAATACTAATTTTATTACAGCTGAACCGCTTTGCCAAAACCAGGCTTTTTTACCCTAGTGGGATTTTTAGTAACTTGTTATTAAAGACGTTAGAAGGTTGCGGCTCCTGTGGAGGCTAAATCCTATTCATTTCGGATTTTTATCAAAAGCCGACCTTTCTTTTAAAAACAATAAAACCTCCTTATCTTTTTCTTACTCGCTGTTCCATTTGTTCGATGGCTTTTTTGCTAATAATTTCAAATATTGGGTCTTCGCCTTTTTCGCCATTATAACCCGACATTCCCGTTGGCCCTCTCCCAGTAATTATACTTCGCAATATAGATTGCAATAAATAGGAACCAGCTCCTGATGATTTTTCATTCCCAGTTGCTCCATTTTTTCCTCCTCTTCCTCCTTGTCCTCCATAACCACCATTATTAACTAACTCAATTCTATCAAAATAAAAAGAAGCAGCAGAATCGGCATATACCTTAAAACTTCCGCCTTTACCTCCTTCGCCTCCATCACCACCCTCGCCTCCGCTTCCACCAATTCCAGCTGAAGTTTTATCTGTTTGGTCTTCACCGTTTGCACCTCCTCCACCTTCGCCTCCAAAGCCACCGCTTCCGCCAGTGTTTAAAACCGTTAACTTACCCAATTTAGGATTAATAATACATGTATTTATCACTTCGTTCGAATGAGTAATGGCCTTGATATATAAAGTTGAATCAACTAAAAAACTTTTTAAAATTATATGCACTTTGGGTCCTGTTCCTCCATTTTGTCCTTGTTGTCCTCTTTGACCGTTTTCTCCATTTCCATTTCTTAAACTTCTATAGGCATCAGATCCGCTGCTTCCGTTTTGTCCATTTACTCCTTTATAACTAAAGCGGTAATGCCCATCATATTTTAAAGGGATATTGATGGAATCGTGTAGTGAAGTATCTAAATTATGACTGCAAACAACCGTGAAACTTGTTTTAAAATCGGTTTCTGTTGGGATTTGATACAGATAGGGATAATTAATATAGTTGTTTTGAATTTTCACTTTATAGTTTCCAGCAAATCCATCGCAGCTATTATTATTATTTATGGTTATTTTTTTATCGTTATTGAAATAGGCTACCAAATTAAATGGAACCAAAAAAGAGGGAGACAGGGTAGTGTTGGTTTTGTACTCAATTTTTACAGCATTTATTTTAGGGATTTGTATTCCAAATGAATCGGAGGTAATGCCATTTTTTAAACTTATTTTTATAGCTACAAAATCTGGAATATTCTTACTTTTTCTATTAATTGAAATTTTTCCATTATTGAATATACAATTATAAGTAGTGATGTTGAAATTATTCCAATAACTTTTTTGTTCTTCGAGGCCATCGTTGGTTTCAGAATTAACAGCATCATCCACTTCAAAAAATTTCCTTTTTATTTTACCATTATTTAGTTTTACTACTAACCCAATAAAAAAATGGTTACTTACCTCTATTTGGTTTTTAAAAACAGGAACAATGTTTACATTTATTATTGCACTTCTGCTTAGGTTCTGATTTAGTTTTGGAGAGCAGGAATGAAGCAAACATGCTATAATTAATAAAATAGATACATTTAAAATAACTTTCATTTGGTATAACTTTAGTTTTGGATTACCAATAGTTATGCCAAAATATGGTTTCTATTTTTTTATAAGGACTTTATCCAATTTAATTATTTATTGCAAATCTTTTTTACTAAACCAAATAACGCAAATTAATAAATTTACTTGTTAAAATTATAAAACAAATCAATAGAAAAATTTAAAAACGGCCCCATTCCACGAGTTGTAAAACCTATATCTGGAAGTTGCTTACTAGTAATTAAAACATTGTCATTAGTTGCAATTCCAAACCCACACCCAGAAATTAAATTTAATCTATTATTTAGTTTAAAAATCAGACCTAATTGAAACTCATAAGAGAAAGAATTAAAGTCATCGTATTTTTTATCATAACCAATATTACCTAAAAAGTCTTTAATTAATATTTCCTGCTTTATTTCATAGGTAGACCTTGCTAAACTAAAACCCAAAAAAGTATAAGCATGATGATTTTTTGATTGATGATTTTCAAATTTTATGATTTTTCGAACCCCTAGTTTTAATTGATTTCCAACCAATGAAAATTGAGCATCCCCTTCTACACCTAAAATATTTCCGTGATATTCCTTCCCGTTATTAAAATAAAAAACAGAAGCATATCCAATTAGATCAGATTTAAAAAAGTAAGCATAATTTACTTTTAAATGATATGTATTGTGAATCAATGCAGTTGATGTCAATGGTAACAAACCAATACCTAAAGTGTGCCTATTTTTTACCTCTGAATTTTGAAGTTGTCCAAAAGAGTTTATTGAAGAAAAAAGTAAATAAAGGATAAATAAATAAGTTTTCATCAATAATATTTATTTAATAAATAATAACTTAATTCGAAATAATGGCCTGTTGAATAACAAGATTTAAGAGTAACATCAGCATAATACCCCTCACCATCACATAACCTATCTTCATATATGGCTTTCATTTTATAATTAATAATCAAAGAATCTAATACCGTATCTTGTTTGCTAATTTCAAAAACCATACGTTCGTGATTTACCAATAAAGGTAAGGCAGTTTTTGACTCTGTGCGATAATAAACCTTTGGTTCAATTAGTTTTATTTTCATTGAACTATCACTAATATAATTTTTATTTAACCAAATTTCTATTCCTGGATAAGGATTATAGTTATTTGAATAAGGTCCACCACAGCCTTCATTACCGCAGCTAAAGTGTAATAAACTAAGTATTGCCAACAATATTATTATTCCTATTTTTTTCATAATCAATTATCAAATTTAATAAATTTACTATAAACAAAAAAGGCAGCTTAAAATTAAGCTGCCTTTCTAATTGAATTTATAAGTTTAAAATTATTCTACTTCTTTGCCCACATTAAATACATCGGGGCTAAAGCCTGTAAAGCTAAATCCACCATCATGGAAAAGGTTTTGCATAGTTACCATTCGGGTAAAATCGCTAAACATAGCTACACAATATTCAGCACATTGTTCTGCATTGGCATTTCCTAGTGGACTCAATGCTTCAGCATAATCAAAGAAATCGCCAAAACCTTTTACACCGCTACCAGCAGTAGTTTTAGTTGGGCTTTGAGAAATGGTATTGATACGCACTTTTTTATGTTTACCATATTGGTATCCAAAACTACGCGATATACTTTCCAATAAAGATTTAGCATCGGCCATTTCGCTGTAATCAGGGAAAATGCGTTGTGCTGCTATATAAGTCAATGCCACAACCGAACCCCAATCGTTGATAGCATCTTTTTTATAACAAGTAGCTAACAAACGATGAAAACTCATAGCCGATATATCCAAAGTATCGTGCATAAATTTATAATCTAAATTGGTATAAACATTACCTTTTCTAATATTCATACTCATACCAACTGAGTGTAAAATAAAATCTAACTTACCTCCTAAAATTTCCATCGACTTATCGATTAAATTTTCCATGTCTTCATTTTTACTTACATCGCAAGGAATAATTTGTGCATTGTTACAAGCTGCGGCCAAATTATTAATTTCGCCCATACGCATAGCAATTGGTGCATTAGTTAACACAAATTCAGCACCTTGCTCATAGCATTTTAAAGCTACTTGCCAAGCAATTGATTTATCGTTTAAAGCACCAAAAATGATACCTTTTTTTCCTTTAAGTAAATTATTCATTCTTTTTGTTATTAGTTAATTTAAGTTAACAATTTGATTAGTTGATTTTTAAATACTACCGTAATAAATTGTAGTGCACAATTTTAAGGTTTTTCTGCTTAGATTTGAAAATATTTTTATGAAAAAACTTTTCAAAACTTTCTATTTCATTATTTTCAGCTTGCTGATAACGCTAAAGGTAAGTAGTCAGCCATTTTCAAAACAAGATTACCTACATGGAAAACTAACCAAATTGCGTAGCAGTTTTGATGTAAAAATGTATGAAATAACAGTAAAAGTAAATATTGACCAAAAGTACATTTCGGGCAAAAACGATATACTTTTTTAGCAATAAACGATTTAAACAAAATACAAATTGATTTAAAATTACCCATGCAAATAGAAAAAGTGGAAATGGAAGGAAAG
>JBGSBN010000170.1:0-7514 GCA_041730515.1 Methylacidiphilales bacterium
ATCTATGGAAGTGCGTAATTATTTAAGTGATTTAGGTTTTTGCGATGTAGAAACACCTTATTTAATCAAATCTACGCCAGAAGGTGCAAGAGATTTTGTCGTGCCTAGTAGAATGAATCAAGGACAGTTTTATGCTTTGCCACAATCGCCACAAACTTTTAAACAACTCTTGATGGTAGGTGGAATGGATAGGTATTTTCAGATTGTAAAATGCTTTAGAGATGAAGATTTACGTGCAGATAGACAACCAGAATTTACACAAATAGACTGCGAAATGGCATTTGTAACTCAAGAAGATATTTTAAATATGTTTGAAGGCTTGGTAAAACATTTGTTTAAAAACGTAAAGGGAATTGACATTGATACTTTACCACGAATGACCTTTGCCGATGCAGCAAAATATTATGGTTCTGATAAACCTGATACCAGGTTTGATATGAAATTTGTAGAATTGAAGGGCTTTGCGGGTGGGTCTTCCCCCTTTGAAGGGGGCAAGGGGGATGTTGTAGACCTTGTTTCAGGTAAAGGTTTCCCGGTTTTTGACAATGCAGAATTAGTAGTTGGAATTTGTGCCAAAGGTTGTGCAGAATATACCCGCAAACAGTTAGACGAATTAACAGAGTTTGTTAAACGCCCGCAAATAGGCGCAACAGGGTTGGTTTATGCTAGAGTAAATGCTGATGTTTCGGTAAAATCATCGGTTGATAAATTTTACGATGAAGCCACTTTAAAACAATGGGCAGAAGCTATGAATGCAGCTCCTGGCGATTTGTTATTAATCATGGCTGGCGGAACAGATAAAACCCGCAAAGCCTTATGCGAATTACGTTTGGAAATGGGAACCCGCATGGGTTTACGTAATCCTAATGTGTATTCATGTTTGTGGGTAGTTGATTTTCCATTGTTAGAATTTATTGAAGAAGAAGGCCGTTGGTTTGCAATGCACCATCCGTTTACTTCGCCAAAACCTGAAGATGTGGAGCATTTAAACAATAGCGATTACGCCAAAGTAAGAGCAAATGCTTACGATATGGTTATTAATGGCGTTGAAGTTGGTGGTGGATCAATTCGTATTTTCGACAAAACTTTGCAAGGCAAAATGTTTGAAGTATTAGGATTTACAAAAGAAGAAGCGCAAGCTCAATTTGGATTTTTAATGAATGCTTTTGAATACGGTGCACCTCCACATGGAGGAATTGCTTTCGGTTTCGATAGGTTATGTTCACTTTTTGGAGGCGAAAATTCTATCAGAGATTTTATAGCTTTCCCTAAAAATAACTCAGGCCGCGATGTAATGATTGATGGCCCAAGTCCAATTGATCAAAAACAATTGAATGAGTTGGGGATTAGTGTGAATAGCTAAAAAATGATTGAATATAAAAAAGCCGAACAAATACTATTTGTTCGGCTTTTTTGTTTACAATAGATTGAAAATAGCATAGGTTTAAGTCTTATTTTTTATAATTAATTTTTTTATTAATATTTTATGCCTAAATAAAAAAATGATATTCAGGTATTTGCACTTTTTATTTCTGTCAAATACGGAATCAGATTCCGTATTTGACAGAAAATAGTATTTTTGTTTTATGATTCAGAGGGTAGCTTCAACTAAAATAAAACAACTTGCTAAGAAATTTCCTGCTATTGGATTGCTTGGTCCTAGGCAATCTGGAAAAACTACTTTGGCTAGAGAATTATTTCCCAAAAAGCCATACATTAGTTTCGAAAATCAGGATAATGTAATATTAGCCATGAGCGATCCTCGAGCTTTTTTAGCAAAGTATAAAACAGGTGCCATTTTCGATGAAATTCAGCGTGTGCCCGAGTTGCTTTCATACATGCAAGGCATTATAGATTCGCAACCCAATAAAGTTGGTTTATTTGTAATTACGGGTTCTCAAAATTTATTGTTATTAGAAAGTGTTTCCCAGACATTAGCTGGCCGTATTGCATTTATTCATTTATTGCCATTTAGCATTGCGGAATTAGCAACAAGTAAATTTTCAACCCAAAGTTTAAATAAATTAATTTTAAATGGTGGTTACCCACGTTTGTACGATAAAAAAATTAGCCCTCCTGATTTTTACCCCAACTATTTACTAACCTATGTAGAACGAGATGTAAGGCAAATAAAAAATATTGCAAATTTGAGTTTATTCCAGCGTTTTTTAAAAATTTGCGCTACCCGTGTTGGACAAGAAATTAACTACACCTCAATTGGAAACGATACTGGAGTTGACCAAAAAACAGTTATGAGTTGGTTTGGAATTTTAGAAGCTAGTTTTATTGCATTTAGGTTGCAGCCATTTTATAATAATTTAGGCAAACGCATTACCCAAATGCCAAAACTTTATTTTTACGATACCGGTTTGTGTTGCTCATTGCTTGAAATTGATAACGAATCGCATGTAAATACACATCCTTTGCGAGGTTCATTGTTTGAGAATTTAATTATTTTGGAATTATTAAAAAAACGGTTGAACAATGGACAACGAAGTAATTTGTATTATTGGAGAGAACGTTCAGGAATTGAAATTGATATATTAATGGAACAAGCAACACAAATTATACCTGTAGAAATAAAAACTGCCACTACATTTAACAGTGATTTTTTGAAAGGAATTAATTATTGGAAGAAGTTAAATCCAACAATCAAAAATTCATATTTGGTTTACACTGGCAAGTCCTCAGCTATTGATAATACTGAAATTTTAAACTGGAAACAAATTACAGATATAAAAAACTAGCCTATTTTATTTATACTTTAATTTTTGTCAAATACGGAATCAGATTCCGTATTTGACAGAATTAGGTTAGGGCTAAATTGTTTGATGGAAGAGTTTGTTATATAAAAATTGATTAAAGTTTATTTTATTTACAACATGAAAAACCTTTTACTTTTATTATTCTTTTTCTCCTTTCAATTTGTAAAAGCACAAACAATAGATAAAAACGAACATGCTCCAATTTTTCCTGGAGGTGTTGACTCTATGTATGCTTTTATTGAAAGAAATACGAATTATCCTTCTCAAACAAAAGATAGTTTAAATGAAATAAAGGTGCTGATAAGGTTTGCTGTAATGGCGGATGGTAGTATTGATAAATGTAAAATTTTAAGTAAAACACCAAAAGAATTTAACGGGGAAGCTTTGAGGGTAGTTAAACTTATGCCTAAATGGGAGCCAGGAATAATGAATGGAAGGCCTGTTTCATTTTATTTCACCCTTCCAATTGTTTTTAAAACAGACTAAAAATTTCTCAATAATCAACTAAATTTTCTTTTATTTACAACATGAAAAAATTACTACTTTTATTAGCCTTTTTCTCTTTTCTCTTTGCAAAAGCGCAAACTAAAGATTCAATTTACGTAATGGTGCAAGTTGCTCCTGAGTATCCGGGTGGTGAAAATGCCATGTATGAATTTATTAGCAAAAATGTTAATTATCCAGTAAAAGAAAAAGAAAATGGTATTACTGGGAGAGTAGCAGTAAGATTTGCGGTAATGCAAGATGGAAGCATTAACAATATTGAAATTCTAACTAAAACTCCTGAAGCATTTAATCAAGAAGTTATAAGGGTAATTAAAGCAATGCCCAAATGGAAGCCAGGTATGCAGGATGGCAAAGCAGTTCCTGTTTATTTTACTTTACCAGTTTCATTTCAATTAGATGATGGTACTAAGCCGCTTAAACCCAAATCGCGTGATATGGCGAATGTAGCAGGTTATATTGGTATGGCAGTTGGAGTTGTAATTGGGGTATTGTTATATAAATGGTTATTTTAAAACTATTTACTGTAATTGTTAATTATACTTTCAATAATATCTTTGGTTTCGTCTTTGTAATTCACCTCAATGGCTTTTCCATTGTCTAACCAATTTTCCACTTTTGAATAAAAGTTACTATCTATTGTTTTTACCCTTGTTCCTCCTAAAAGTTTAAAAGCTTTGGCGTTACATTTTTGCTCGTATTGGTTACTCATTGGAATGCACATTACCTTTTTGCCTAAAAAACTTGCTTCTGCTGGGCTTTCAAAACCGCCATTGGTAATTAGGCCATTGCTACTAGCTAAACTATTAATAAAATCAGTGTTTAAAACCGGTTTTACTATAATGTTTTTATTTGTGTAAGCTTGTTTGGTATGTTTGCTAAACACTTCAAATTTTACATCTTTTATTTTTGTAAAATGTTGTATTAATATTTCATCGGCATAAGCAGGTAAGTAAACCGAAATATGGCCTTTATTGGTTACTTCCATTTGCCTAACTTCACTTCTTATTACAGGGGTATGTATAAAGCTATCGTATTTTGCAAAATGAAAACCAATTTTATCGGTACAAGGCGCATAGTTTTTTAGTACTTTTTCTGCAAATTTATCACGCTTTTTTACGCGTGGTGTAAGTTCACTTAAAAATGCAGCTTGATGGCTAATGGCCACGCAATTAATTTCATGCATCTTACAAGCCCACGCACTAATTGGCTCATAGTCGTTTATTACCAAGTTGTAATCCTTAACAGGTATTTCAAAAATATCTTTTATAAATTTAATAGGATGCAGGTTTTTGATGCTGTTTCCCATATCAATACCACCCTTTTTGCCAAAAGTAAAACTAACTCCTTTTAGTTTATATTTTATATCGTAAGGTAATTGCACATCGGCTTGAGTTCCGCTAATTAATATATCTAAATCACAAAATTGTTTCAAGTAAGGAATTACCTCTCTAGCCCTGCTAATATGACCATTTCCTGTGCCCTGTATGGCGTAAAGTACTTTCATTATTTTTTATAAAAAATAGTAGTTAAGCTCTAAATAAATTTAAGAATGAGTTTATCCAAGATTGTACATCTAAATCAAATATTTTTTGTAACACAATTATTAATAACGCCCAAAAACTAAGCGATATAAACATGACTAATTTTATGTGCCATTTGTTTTTTTCAATAGCTCGGCAAATTAATGTACCAACGGGCATTGAAATAATGGTAGGAGTTACCAATGCAATACCATAAATACCCCAAGTTCTCGAAAAATGAACCATTCTCCGGATGTTTTTATTTATTTTTATATGAACTGCATGTGGTTTGGGTTTAACAATTTTCTTTTTTACAAGTAAAATAAAATCCCAAAGATAAAGGTACACAAATACGCCAATCATTCCTCCACCTACTGTAGTTGCATAGAAAGTAATGGCATTAAAATTATACGCCAAGCCCATGGCTAACCCTATAATAAATTTAATAGTGCTTACCAATGTAACACTAATTATTTGCCACCAATCGTTCATGCTGTTGTTTTTGTTAGCCTCAATATTAGCAATGTTTTTACTAAAACAAATGTTATTATTTTTTTAAAAATCCAACCACGAATTTTCAATTACTTCGTCTTCTGTAATGTTCTGTATATCAGAATTTTTATTTGTAGCTGTTTTTCTTTTATCAGGTCCTATAAACCATATATAAGTTATATTAGCAAATAGGCTATTGCTACCATTAAACTTAAAATTATTTACTATTTCATTGGTGTTTTGCTTGGTAAACTGAACTCTTGGATTTAAATTGAATCCCAATTGAAACAAAAATGTACTTTTTTTATTGATTAACCTTATATCAGCTGTAAGTATTACCGTTCTCCGTCTTAGCATTAAAGTTTGGTTGGTAGTATCTACACTTAATTTGTTTTGATATTGGTTTATGCCCCCGTTTGGTCTCAACGAAAAGCCGTAAAATAGGGTAGGTATTTTGGTTTGTTTTTTCCAATTTAAGCTGTAAGGTAAATTTACGTTAAGTATTGATTTTTTGCTAGTTTGAAGCCTAAATCCTAATACGGGTAAAAATAAAGGTTCGCCAAATAAATAGGTAAAAGTAGCTCCCGCGCGGTACGAAAATTTGTTATCGACCTTGCGGTTATATAAAAAAATACCAGCGTAGCGTAATGTAGCATCTGGTAGGGTATATTCATCTTCGTTGGCAAAAGTAGTGGCTGTTACCAAAAATGTACTTTTAGCAGATGTGTGAAAAATACCTAAAAGCGATAGCCTTAAATTTATTAAAGTTCTATCTAAATTAGGTGCTCCAAACGATGCATTACCCAATTGCAAAGCAGGTAATACGCTTATTTGGCTAAATGTTAATGTATTGTTTTTTGTATTTATTTTTGAGTAAAGTTCGTGTTTATAACCAATCGAAAATTGGCTAAACCTAAAATTGTATTTTTCGTTCAATAACGAATCGCTGTTTTTAAGCATGGACAACGATTGCGTGTTAAATGAAATGCTCAAATTATTGCCAAAATAGTTTTTGTTTTGAGCTAAACTGTTTTTGCCAATAAATACCATTACAAAAGCCAATATACTTAGCCTTGTTTTAAACAAAAATGCCTTATTTAACCAATTGTTAAATAAGGCATTAGTAATATTATTTAAATAATTATGCATTAATTAATTGCTTGTAAGCAGTTGCATCTAATAATTCGTCAATTTCAGCAGGATTAGTAATGGTAGCTTTAATCATCCAACCGTTTCCATAAGCATCGTTATTTACATTTTCAGGAGCTGAATCTAAGCCATTATTAAACTCAATCACTTCGCCAGAAAGAGGCATAAATAAGTCAGAAACTGTTTTTACTGCTTCTACAGTTCCAAAAACTTCGTCTTTGGCTACAGTTTTACCTTTACTTGGAATATCTACATATACAATATCGCCTAATTCTTTTTGAGCAAAATCGGTAATTCCAATTGTTGCTACATTACCTTCTACGCTAACCCACTCGTGGTCTTTGGTGTATTTTAAATTTTCTGGAAAGTTCATTTTTTACAAATATTTATGTTAATTTTATGGCAGCAATTTAAGTTTTTTATTCAAATTCAAAATCAAATTTCAATTAATATATTAGTCAACTAATATTATTCATTTTTAATTTTTATTGTTGCACTAGCAATTTATCAATATGGAAAAAAAATATACATCCTTAAAAGAATTTTATCCTTTTTACTTAAGTCAGCACCAAAATACCACAAGTCGAATTCTTCATTTTGTAGGAACTAGTTTGTTTTTCTTTGTTTTTTTTGGTGCTTTTTTATTTCATAAAATTTCTTTTATGCTTCTATGTCCTATAGTTGGCTATGGTTTTGCATGGATTGGTCATTTCTTTTTTGAAAAAAACAAACCTGCCACTTTTCAATATCCATTTTATAGTCTTGCCTCCGATTTTTGGCTATATTTTGATATTTTAGGCGGAAAACAAAGTTTTGCAGCTAAAAAAGAAGATTAATAGTTATTTTAAAAACGAAAAGCTCCCATTTGGGAGCTTTTGTTTAAAAGGTAATGCCTGCTTTTCTAAGTTGGCGTTTTATAAAGTTTTTAGCACCTTCTTTTAAAGGTGTTAAAGCTTTTTTTACAGCGCTATCAGTTGGTCGCGCTTTAAATACTGTGTCGTGGTATTTGGCGGCATCGCCTCTTAGTTCTGTGTAGTAATAAGCGTAAAACGATTTTCGGCTAATACCTTCAGGCAATTTT
>JBGSBN010000171.1:0-7487 GCA_041730515.1 Methylacidiphilales bacterium
AAAAGCAAACATCCGCCAATAAAACAAATCCATCCCCAATAATGGATTTGAGTTGCTGGCGGGAGGGTTGACCACCATGATTCGATCAACAAAGTTATTGTTTACTAATGACCGATTTTAAAATTAGTCAAGATGGAAAATTGCGCATGAAAACCATGGTTGAAACCAACGATGGTTTTAAAATTAGTGAAGTTGATTTACAACTGCGTGGTCCTGGCGATATGGAAGGAACTATGCAAAGTGGCGTGTTAGATTTGAGAATTGCAAGCATTATTGACGATAAAGTAATACTAGAAACAGCCCGAAAAGAAGCACAGTTAATACTTGAAAACGATAATACATTACAAAAATCAGAAAATGCTATTTTAAACCAGTACCTGATGCTTTATAGAAAAACTAATAAATGGGGAGCGATTAGTTAGCATCTGGCAACTAGCTTCTGGCTTTTGGCTCAAGGCAAACAAATTAAATTTCCATAGGAACGGCAAATATTGTAACCATGGTCCCGAATGCTTTCGGGATCAACCCATGGGAACGAATAACGAACAACGACACTTATGCTCCGCTCAGTGACCGTGAACGAATAACGAACATCGAACAACAACACTTCGACAAGCTCAGTGACCGATAAACGAACAACGAATAACGAACAAAAAATAATTCAAAATTTAACATTCAACATTTCAAAAATGAATTTCACACAATTTCCACACATCGATTTTGAGGCATTACGCAATGAGTTAAAGCCCGAAACACCAGCACAGTTTGGCAGCATGATTGCCCAACAAATGATAGAACATGTAAGTTTAATTTACGATTATGTTTTATCCGACATGGTTACAAAAGTATTAACCCCCGAAGAAAAAATAGAGAAAGTCAAAAAGCTATTTTTATGGTCGCCAGGCGGATTTAAACAAGGAGTAACCAATGAGTTTACCCAAAGTCTATCGTTTGAAACCAAATATGCCAACCTAGAAGAAGCTATTAATGAGTTTGAAAAACGCCATTATTTGGTGGTAGATGCACTGGCAAATAATTTGGTTATAGGTAAAACACACCCTGTTTTTGGTTTATTAAATACTGAAGAATGGAATCAGTTTTTTACTAAACATACTTGGCATCACTTTAATCAGTTTGGTTTGATTCAATAAAGGTTTATTTTCTAAATATAAATTTCTAATTATTAGTGTATTGAAAAAATATTTTGATTTTTTGTAACTAAATATAAGCCTTGGCGTATTAAGCTACATAAAATAAAAAATACCAATATGAAAAAGATAATACTAGCAGCATCTATAGCCATTTTAAGCGTGATGGTAAATGCACAAACCAAAGTATCGTTACCAAGTTTTACTAAAATAGTAATACCAGCTAATTTTGAAGTTAAACTTCAACAGAGCGAAAAAAATGAAATTTCGTATCAAGATGCAGATTCAAAAAATACTAATCTTTCTGCACTAGAAAAAGGAGTAACCGTAAATAACAATACTTTAAGTTTTGATTTGCCATCGTTTGGCAGTAAAATTCCAGTAGAAATTATTGTTTACGTAAATAATTTAGAAGAAATTAAATTAGAATCTAATGCTGTAGTGAGTATGAGTGGCGATAGTGCCATCAAATCAAAAAATTTAAAAATTTCAGCTGATGGTGCTACTAAAATGGAATTGTTGGTAGATGTTGAAAAATTGGAAGCCAAAATTAATGGAGCAAGTAAATTAATTTTAGATGGAAAAGTAACTGATGGCAATTTAGAAGCTACAGGCGCATCAAAAATTGAAGCTGATGGAACTGCTTTTGAAAACGCAGTGGCAGAAGCAAGTGGCGCTTCAAAAATATTGATTACTGTAAAAAATAATTTAAAGGCAGAAGCGAGTGGATTTTCAAAAATTGAATATACAGGCAATCCTAAAAATGTAGAAAAACAAGTATCTGGAGGTTCTAAAGTAGAACAAGTAAATGACGATGGCGAAGATGGAAAAGTTGAAATTTCGATTGGAGCTAAAAAGGGTAAAAAAGGTAAACATAAAAAACATAGTACTGAAATGGAAACTGCTTTTGGTGGTATTGAAATTGGTGTTAGCTCATTTGTTACACCTGATTTTAACACCACACTTGCGGCATCAAATAAAAATTTAGAAACCAATATTGGTAGTTCGTGGCGCTTCGCAATTAACTTTGGTGATTGGGATTTACCTATTGTAAAAGGTCGTTTAGCTTTAACATCGGGTTTAGGTTTAAGCTTTGATCATTATGGATTTAAAAATAAAGATTCGATGATAAGCGATAATAGCCAACAATTAACTTTTAATGCAGTTCCTGCTACTTTAAGTACCAATCGTTTATATCAATTTAATTTTACTTTGCCATTATTAGTTAAGTATAATTCAAAATACAACAAACATGATAGCAGATTTTATACTGCTTTTGGTGTAATGATAAAATATGCAGCTGTTAATCATATAAAAACTGTTTATAGTAAAAACAGTGTTGATTACGAAACAATAGCTAGTGGCGATTATTTTGTAAATCGATTAGGTGCTGACGCAACTATTAGAATTGGTTATGGTGCAGTAAGTGTATTTGCTAATTATGGTTTGGTTCCTTTGTTCGATACCAATAAAGTAGCCGATACCAGAACCGCTCAAGCAGGATTAGCATTAAACTTTTAATAATAATCTCCATAAATATTATTTTAAAACTGCCTCAAACCCGAGGCAGTTTTTTTTGTTGCCTTAAATACTAATTGGCAGTTAAATAAGATAAAAAAATTAACGGCAAGATTATTGACCATCTTAATTGCACAAATACACTAAACAAGTTTGGATATCCAGCAAATAAATACCATAAACAATAGTAATAATTTGATTATCAATAGCGATGAATATGAGTTATTGCTAAACAACTTGGATATAATACCAACTTCCGATTTTTTACCTTCTACCATTAATTTTTGGAATAATGCCAATCAAGTACAAATATTTGAGTTAGAAAATGCCATTTTGTTAGTTTTGTTTAATCCGCCTTTTGGCGATGCTTTTTCTCATTTATTGGTAAATAATTTAACTCATAATTTGGTGAAAATTGCCGCACAAAAAACCAAAGAATTGAACATTTCAAAGCTAAAAATTAGCTATTCTCAAAGCGATTGTAAACTGGATTTTATAAATAATTTGTTGCCAGAAACAGATGAGTTTGAATATATTTATAATTTAATAGATTTAGCCCAATTACAAGGTAGCAAATACAAAAAACAACGCAATGCATTTGCAAAAGCTTTAAAAGACAACAACGAACTTAGTATTGAAATTTCCGATTTAGCTCAATTAGAAAATAAAGAGGAAGCAAAGCAGTTTTGCAAAGATTGCATGCAAATAAAATCGGATAGAAACCATTCCGATGAGCCTAATTTGCAAAGAGAATGGCTGGCTTTTCAAAAGTGCATTGATTTAAATAACGACTTGAATTTAAAAATAATGAAGCTGTATGCCAATAAAAAATTAAGTGGATTGCTTATTTATGAAGAGTTTAATAATGAATGGATTGTTGGTCATTTTTTTAAAACTTATTTGGGTTTGGGCATGTATTTGTTAAATCAGCTGAGTGTGGCCTTGTCAGAACAAGGTTTCAAATACTTTAATTTTCAGGAAGATAGGGGAGTAGAAAGTTTACGTTATTTTAAACAACAGTTAAATCCTGCATTTCAGTTAAAAACTTATAGTATTGCACTATAAATGAATCAACTTTTAAATAGACTATTGTTGTTTTTAACAGGAGCAACCACTTTTACTGTAATAAATTATAGTTTTGATTTTTTGCTGTATCCATTTGTACTTTATAATTTAGGTGTTGTGGTTGGTTTTTTCACCATGATGTTCTTGTCGTTTTTATTTTGTTGGGGTTATTTTATTATTTATGATTACCTAAAACGCGATTTTTTAGGCATTGAATTTTCGAAAGAAAAAATGAGCAGCATTATAGCAAGCGAAGACAGTGTTGGTTTAAAATTGTTGTTAGTTAGAGTATTGCGCAAAAGCCGAGCTTTCTTATTTGTTTTTCTTTCTATTTACTTCGATCCTTTTGTGGCCGTAGCTTTTGAGCGCAAAGGTAATTTTGCCTACAATGGTTTAAGCGCTCGCGATTGGCGTTTATTTATTTTAAGTTTAATAATTAGCAATGGTTTTTGGTCAACAACAGTATTTGCAGGCCTCTCCTTTTTTGAGTTTTTATTTAAACTAGTAAAAGATTGGTGGCAAGCATTTGGTTAATTTGTTTTAATAATTTTGTATACAATTGTTTTGTTGTTATAACTAAATTTAAGAATATATATACCTAAATTCAATGTTTTTACCTCACTAATTTCATAATCAAATTGTTTGCTATCGTTAGTAAAAAATTTATTGTAAACCTCTCTTCCCAATAAATCAAAAATTTGAACTGAAAACGTTTGGTTTAATTGATTGCTATTTACTTTCAACCATAAGCTTTCATTAAATGGATTTGGGTACACACTCATGCTCGCTAAAAATGGCGCTTTTAAGATAATCGTTTTTGAATAATGGTATTGACCATCTAAATCGATTTGCTTTAATCGGTAGTAAATATTATCGGTTAATTCGGTGGTTTTATCCAAATTGTTTAAGTAGTCTAAATAGCTGTATTTGCTAACTGTATTGGCATTCGTTCTTCCATTAACAATGCCTATTGTAGTAAAATTTTGGTTATCGGTTGAACGTTCAATTTCATAACATTTATTGTTTATTTCTTGAGCTGTTTGCCAATCAAGTTGCACATCATTGTTTACATTTTTGCCTGTAAAACTTAACCATTTTACAGGTAAAGTAGCTGTTAAAGTAACTCCACTAGCTATAATTGAAAGCGCTTGAGGATTGCTGTTTTGCAAATTATTTTTATGGGTAACCCTGATGGTATAATTACCACTTGGTAAGTTTGGAATATAAATTTGCTCTACATTATCTCTAAAATTATCGCCATTAGTAGCCGCTGCACTTGGCACACTTGGATTTAAAATGTATGGGTAATAAACCACATTGGTGCTGTTGTTTATCAATCTAATATCTAAATCGTTTATTAGCTTTTTAGTAGTATCGTTATAAGCTGGCGCACCAACTATGGCTGGTGGATCGGTCCAACATAAGGTAGTTTTAAAAGTATCTAAACCATTTACGTTTATAATAAATTTAAATGTATCGTTATTATTTAAGTTATGCTCTTTTATAAAATTTTTGCTTGAATCGGTTATGGTTTGAGCTGCTTTGGCTGTGTTCAATAAACCCCAACCACTTTCGTAATTTGGTCCTAAAGTAGTTTTTAAATTATTAGCTGTATGAACAGCTAAACCTTTTAAAGATGAAGCCTTCATGTATTTACTTTTTAAGTTAAAATAATGTTGTTGTACTAAAAGTAAACTTGCCGCAGCTCCTGGCGATGAAATAGAAGTTCCACCTAAACTTCCATAAGCAGAATCGTTGGTGCTTGTTGGGGTAGATGATGTATTGGTTCCACAAACTAAATCGGGTTTAATTCGACCATCATCAGTTGGTCCCCAACTGCTAAAGCTAATGGTATTAACGGGTGCAGATACAAAACCATTTGGTAAAATATCAATGGCACCTACAGTTAAAATATTTTTTGCAGTTCCATAAGTTACTATACAATCGTATGGCCCAACTGTATCTCTATTGGCGGTGGTTAAAACCCAAGTTGTTCCATTCCAAATGTAATGAGGTGTTCCAGCTGGTTTTGAATTACCTCTATCATTTCCAACAGCTTTTACAATTAAATAATTTGGATTAGCCCACGATATGCTATCAAACTCTTTGGTGCGTGAATCATAAAACCCAAACTTCCAATCTTTTGTTGCATTTAAAGTTGTATCGCCAAGCCAATATTGAAAACCACCAGAAAAAATCCAAGCAGCAGAGTTGGCATACGAATGATTTGAAAGTAATAATCCATTTCCAGCCAAAGCCATTTCTGCCCTGTCGTTGGTAAAATCCCAAGCTTTTAAATTTGTTTGAAAGGCAATTCCTTTTGCAGTGCTAGTTATTCCTGAAGCAATCATCAATCCTGCCACATTGTTTGAATGCGTTGAAAAATTAGCTGGAGTGTCAATTTGTGTAACACGTCCTAAAAATTCTCTATGTGTGAGTCTTATTCTCCCGCTGTCCCAAATTCCTAGAGCATTTATTCCATTTCCACTTAAGTTTAATCCCAATAATCCACTTGGCCAAAGTTGATTGGCATTAACTGTAGCTGCTAGGCCAATATTGGAACACGTAACTTTATATTCAGGGAAACCATTGTCGCCAAATCCATCAAAGGCTATCGTTCTGCCATTTTCCTCTATTGGTGTAGTAGATAAAAAAGGTGTTTTTAGTAATTGTTTACCTTTATTTAAGTCATTTTCATACTTTAACCTTAAGGCATTGGCATAAGAGCCTAAATCTTGTGCTAACAAAACTATTGGACTGATTATGAACAACAGAAGTAAATTTTTTTTCATACCAAATAATTGCAATGCAATTTAATAATTAAAATAAGAAACTAAAGTTAAATATTTATATGCAATTGGGTTGTTTGATTTTGTGAAAAAATCTTATCAACATAGTATATAAAAATCATTAGCCATTGTATTTATTTTATTTTACGTTTGAATTTTATTAATCCCCATAAGTGGAGAGCATTTTAAAAGTATGAAAATAGGTATATTTTTTGGTGGCAATAGCCGCGAGCGCGAGGTAAGTTTTGCAGGTGGACGCACCGTTTACGATAATTTAGATAAAACGCTTTTTGAAGCCATTCCCATATTTGTGGATAGCTTTAACAACTTTGTTTTGCTGGATTGGGAGTATATTTACAAAGGTTCTATCCGCGATTTTTATCCACCTGTTTCTGCCTTAAAAAACCAAAAAACCGAAGTGCAAGTGTATGCCGAAAATTTGGCCGCTGCTCATGAGGATAATGGTAAATCGCTTATTAAAAAATTGGGTAAAACCATTAAACCTGAAGAGTTAAAAGGGTTGATTGATTTTGCTTTTTTAGCTTTGCATGGCGCTAATGGAGAAGATGGAACCATACAAGGTTTATTGGAGTTTATGGATATTCCTTACAGTGGTTCTGGCATTATGCCAAGTGCATTGGGAATGAACAAACGCTTGCAAAAACAATTAATGAAAAGTGCAGGAATGAATGTTCCTAAATACTTTTCGTTTGCCAAAAACCAATTGCCTGATTTAAAAAATATTTATAAAAAAGTAATCAATGAAGTTGGTTTTCCATTTGTAATAAAACCTGCTAATCAAGGTAGTTCCGTTGGTGTTTCGGTAATTAGTGCCGATAATTTTGACCAATTTGAGCAAGCTGTTTTAAAATCGTTTTTTATACAACAAGTATCGGCTAATTAATGGGGGAATTTAGACCAAAAAGCCAAAACACAATTCATTCAAAAAATTACTGATGTAAAAGAA
>JBGSBN010000172.1:0-7487 GCA_041730515.1 Methylacidiphilales bacterium
AAGCTGAATCAAGGACTTATTTCAATTGCCATTTTTATTATTCCAGCATTTTTATTTAGTAAGTCTATTAATCAAAATCCAATTCACTTTTTACACCTAAAACATAAAACTCGATTTTATAATTATTTGTTTATAATCATATTAATAATTTCGGCCATCCCTGTTTCATCGTGGTTACTTGAGTTGAATCAAAACCTTCACCTACCCGAAGGTTTAAAGGAGTTTGAGGCTTATTTGAGAGGCGATGAGGAATTTAATAAATTACAATCAGAGTTATTTGTAAAAGCTGATGGTGTGGGGCAATTACTTTTCAATATTGTGATTGTAGCCATTATTCCTGCCATTGCCGAGGAAATATTTTTTAGAGGTTGCCTACAAAATTTTGTGCGCATGTGTTTTTATAATTTACATGTTTCGGTAGTTTTTACTGCCATTATTTTTAGCGCCATTCATGGCGATTATTTTGGTTTTTTACCAAGGTTTATGTTTGGAGTAGTTTTAGGTTATGCTTTTGCTTACAGTGGCAATATTTGGGTAAGTGTTTTGGGTCATTTTTTAAATAATGCCATAACCATTTTAGCATTCAATATTTCTATTATGCACCCCGAAATTGAATATTTTAAAGATGATTATAATTTTCCAATTTATTTAACAGCAATAGCAGCATTTGGAGTAGTAATTATTTTATTTGCAATGAACAAACTTAGGTTTAACCAAATATTTATAAAACATATTAATGATTGATTGGGTAAAAGTAACAGAGGTAAGTGATGTATTTACAGCACAAAATATCATCACATTTTTAGCCGATAACGGCATAGAAGCTTCGGAAATTAATAAAACAGATAGCAGTTATGCAGGGGCTTTTGGCAAAATAGAAATATATTGCCACCAAGAAGATGCTGTTACCGCATTGCATTTAATTCAAAAAAATAATATTTAATAAATCGATATCATGAGTAATTTTTGGCAACGAGCCATTACAGGTTTCTTTTTTGTATTGGCCATTGTGCTTTGCACAGTAATGAACGAATGGGCATTTTACATTTTACTATTCACCATTAATTTTTTATGCTTACGCGAGTTTTACCAACTAATGCTTCCCGACAAAACTTGGATAGAACAATATTTAGGAGTTATTACAGGAAGTATTATCAATATTATGTTTGCTTTAATTATTAGAAATGATTGGGATATAAGTTGGTTTTATCACTTAATTCCTGTGTTTTTATTAATGATAATTATAAAGCTTTTTGAAAAAACGAAACGCGAGTTTGATACCTTGGCTTACCAAGTTTTAGGTATTATTTATATTTGTTTTCCGCTAAGTATGCTTGCCGATTTTGGTCGTTTTAATAGTTTAATTTACGATGGTGCTTTGCCAATTGGTTTCTTTATTATGCTTTGGACTTGCGATACTGGCGCATATTTGGTTGGTAGAAAATTAGGTAAACGCAAATTGTTTGAACGCATCAGCCCTAAAAAAACTTGGGAAGGTAGTATGGGCGCAGCTTTATTTGTAGTGTTAGTAGCATTTGTTTTTAGTCAATTCGATTATTTTGATATGTTAGAACTACACGAATGGATTATATTTGGAATATTAACCTTAATATTTGGAACCTTTGGCGATTTAACCGAATCGCTTTTAAAGCGTAATATTGATGTTAAAGATTCAGGAAACTTACTGCCAGGCCATGGTGGTGTTTTAGATAGATTTGACGGCTTGTTTTTAGCTGTTCCTGCAGTGTATTTTTATTTAATTTTTACAACCTAATAGCTTTAATAAATGATAAAAGCTTTGGTAAGCAAAGTTTACCACCATGCTGAAAACAACAAAACAGAAACCATTAAATTACAGGCTTTTATAGTTTGTATAGTTTCAGCAGTTTGTATCAGTTTAGATGAATATTTTGGTGATTCGCACTTTACTTTCGATTTTTTACATCAAATTGGTTTACACAAATCAGCCGATGCTTATGGCAATATAGTTAACGATAAATTATATGCCTTGGCTTGTTGGGTTGGTGTAATTGTATTGTTTTATGGCTTGGTGCCTTTGGCAATTATCAAATTCGTGTTTAAAGATAAATTTTCGAATTACGGTTTAGGCATAAAAGGTGCTTTAAAAGATTATAAAATTTACCTGCTAATGATTGCCATTATGATGCCTTTGGTATTTACAGTTTCATTTACCGAAAGCTTTCAACAAAAATATCCTTTTTACAAATTGCAGGCTGGTGAAGGGTTGTATCCTCGTTTTTTAGCTTGGGAATTACTTTACTTAATTCAATTTTTTGCAGTCGAATTTTTCTTCCGAGGGTTTATGGTGCATGGCAATAAAAAACGTTTTGGCTTTTACAGCATTTTGGTAATGACTATTCCATATTGCATGATACATTTTGGAAAACCATTGCCCGAAACCTTGGCCGCCATTATAGCGGGTTTGGTCCTTGGGGTTTTAAGTTTAAAAAGCAATAGCATTTGGCTTGGTGTAGCTATTCATTTTTCGGTAGCTATTACCATGGACTTTTGCTCATTATGGCAAAATGGATTATTGTTTAAATAGACAATCCTCAAAAAGTTTTCTGCTTTCTTTTTCCTTTATAAACCCCTAAAGTTATAATTTAATTTCGCTTATTTATTTTTTCTTTTTAAAGCCCTATTTCTTTCTACAGCTCTGTTTCTTGGTTTGGTTTTATTTGGGTTTCTGCGTCTTGGTCCACCTAAATTTTCTTTAGTATTTTTAGCCTTTTTTTCGTGGAACGAAGGATTAGCATTTTTGTTCTTTTTTATTTTTAAATAATTTTTTGAACCAACTTCTGGTTTTTCCTCAGCAGCAAATACGGTTGAAATAATTACCTCACTTGGCATTTCAATGATTGGAATCTCCATCTTCATCAAATTTTCAATATGAAATTTGTACTCTTCCTCTACCTCGTTAACAAAAGTAATAGCTAAACCAGCTTTGCCAGCTCGGCCTGTTCTTCCAATTCTATGTAAGTAATCTCCAGGTGTATCGGGTGTGTCGAAATTTATTACATGGCTTACATCGGCTATGTCAAGTCCACGAGCAGCAATATCTGTTGCAATTAAAATCCTGAATTTTACTTCCTGAAATTTCTTAAGTGTTGCAAACCTAACGTTTTGCGATTTGGCCGAATGTATCACCATAATATCATCGGTATATTTAGTAACCAATTGGTCAAACAGTCTGTCGGCCATTTTTATACTTTTTACAAAAACCATTACTTTGTTTATGCTTTCGTTATTGTTAAGCAAATTTTCTAGTAAATTAACTTTGGTATTGTAATTTGGAACCAAATAGCACGATTGACCAATTTGCGCCAAAGGCGTTCCATGGGCTGCTATTTCTATTTTTTTAGGATTGGTAAAAAAGGTATGAATTAATTTTTCAACTTCTGGTGTTAGCGTAGCCGAAAATAAAATGTTTTGATGCTTAGGCATTAAATCTAAAATGGTATTAAGTTGCGCTCTAAATCCATTATCTAGCATTTCATCTACTTCATCTATTATTAAATGCTGCACCAATTTAAGTTTTAAATGGCCTATTCCTGCCAAATCGATTAACCTGCCTGGGGTTGACACTAAAATATCTAAACCATCAAACACCATTTGCCTTTGCGGAGTAATATTAGATCCTCCATATATTCCACCATATCTAACTGTAATATATTTGCTCAGTTTTTCTATTTCTTGAACTACTTGCAGCACCAACTCGCGTGTTGGCACTAAAATAATAGCCCTTGGGTGTTTTTCGTGACTAAAATTCATTTGCCTTAAAATAGGCAATAAATAAGCAAAAGTTTTACCTGTTCCTGTTTGGGCTACGCCTATCACATCGCTTCCCGATAAAATAACGGAAAATGCTTTTTCTTGAATAGGTGTTGGATGTATATATTCTAAATCGCTTAAGGCATTAAGCAATTGGGTATTTAAATTTAAATCTTCAAAGTTTTTCATAAAAAATAGATGGTAGCGTAAAAAGGCTGCGGTTAAATATTTGGTAAGTTAGCAACATTAACTGTTTGCAAAAAAAATTACCAATCATTTTATTTGGGGTGCAAAATAAGCCTAAAAGAGCCAATTAACTAAATGAAAATTTGATATTGATAAACAGCTAATTACATTTAGGTGTAAATTGATTTCATAAGCATGGTTATGAATTTGAAAGTGGAAAATGAGAATCTGGTTTTTTTCAATCCTTTTTTCGACCAATTGTTTGTGCATCAACCTAAAATACCAAGTTATTTTTTATCAAATTTTTATAATCAAAAACTATTATTAGGTTTGTTTTTGTTTAACATGGTTTTGGTTTTAGAAATAAAACTACATACTACCCTAAAATTCAAATTTTTACACTACTAATGAGTCAATTAAAAGAAGATGCATTAAATTACCATAGCAAAGGCCGTCCAGGGAAAATTGCTGTGGTACCAACTAAACCTACCAATACCAAGCGCGATTTAAGTTTAGCATATTCGCCAGGCGTTGCAGAGCCTTGTTTAGCCATTGCCGAAAATCCAGATGATGTTTATAAATATACTGCCAAGGGCAATTTAGTTGCTGTAATTTCAAATGGTACGGACGTATTAGGCTTAGGCGATATTGGTCCTGAAGCATCAAAGCCAGTAATGGAGGGTAAAGGTGTTTTGTTTAAAATATTTGCCGATATTGATGTTTTTGACATTGAAATAAGTACTAAAAATACCGAAGAATTTATTCAAACTGTAAAAAACATAGCTTGTACTTTTGGCGGTATTAATTTAGAAGATATAAAAGCCCCTGAATGTTTTGAAATTGAGCAACGTTTAAAGGAGGAACTAGATATTCCAATAATGCATGATGACCAACACGGAACAGCAATTATTACAGGTGCTGCCTTGCTTAATGCATTGGAACTAGTTGGTAAAAATATTAAAGATGTTCAAGTTGTTTATAATGGCGCTGGTGCATCGGCTATTAGTTGTGCTAAAATAATGTTAGCGTTAGGTGTTCAAAAAGAAAACCTAATAATGTGTGATAGTAAGGGTGTAATTAGAACAGACAGCCCTAATTTGGATAATACTAAAAAACAGTTTGCTACCAGCCGTAACCTCAATTCATTAACTGATGCTATGCAAAATGCAGATGTTTTTGTTGGCTTGTCAAAGGCCGATGTGGTAAGTCAAGATATGTTGCGTAGCATGGCCAAGGATTGTATTGTATTTGCTTTGGCTAATCCTAATCCTGAAATTTCATACGATTTAGCAATTGCTTCTAGGTCAGATATTATTTTGGCTACCGGTCGCAGCGATTATCCTAACCAAGTAAATAATGTGCTAGGTTTCCCATATATTTTTAGAGGCGCATTAGATGTAAGAGCAACTAAAATTACTGAGGAAATGAAAATTGCTGCGGTGCATGCATTGGCACAATTAACCAAAGAACCTGTTCCTGAAATTGTAAATTTGGCTTACAACGAAACCAATGTAACTTTTGGAAAAAATTACATCATTCCTAAACCAATAGATCCAAGATTAATAACCACGGTTTCGCCAGCTGTAGCCAAAGCAGCCATGGAAAGCGGTGTGGCTAAAAATCCTATTACTGATTGGGAAAAATATAACCAACAATTATTGGCTCGCTTAGGTAAAGAAAGTAATTTTGTTAGAGCCATTACCGATAAAGCTAAGCAAGCACCCAGAAGAGTAGTTTTTACCGAAGCAGATAATTATAAAATATTGCGTGCTGCGCAAATTGTAAAAGATGAAGGAATTGCTATTCCAATATTATTGGGTAATAGGGGAAAAATAAATTCAATTATTGCTGAAAACCATATTAAACTTGGTGATGTAACCATTATTGATCCATTGGAAGAAGAGGCAAAACGACATGCTTTTGGCGATATTTTTTTCATGAAACGTCAGCGCAAAGGAGCTACCTTACACGAGGCTAGAAAGTTAATGCGTGAAAGAAATTATTATGCTCCAATGATGGTGGAAATGGGCGAAGCCGATGCCATGATTAGTGGTTTAACAAAAAACTACCCAACTGCTATTAAGCCTGCGTTGCAAATTTTAGGTAAGGAAGAAGGTACTAAAAACGTGGCCGGAATGTATATTATGCTAAGTAAAAAGGGCACTTTATTCTTTTCAGATACTACTGTTAATCGTTACCCTAATGCGGATGACTTAGTTGATATAACCTATTCTACTTACAAAGCTGTTAAAAAGTTTAATATAGAACCGCGAATAGCCTTGTTAAGTTACAGTAACTTTGGTTCAGCCGATGGCGAGGTGCCTCAAAAAATGAATAATGTGCGTAATATTTTAAAGCAAAAGTATCCGCATATGGTTGTAGATGGTGATATTCAAGCCAATGTAGCTTTAAATCAAAAATTATTACACGCCAATTTTCCATTTAGTGAATTAAATGGAGGTCCTGTAAATACACTAATTTTCCCTTCTCTTTCGTCTGGAAATATTACTTATAAAATGTTGCAAGAGTTAGGCTCTGCCGAGGCCGTTGGACCCGTTTTGCTTGGATTGAAAAAATCGGCACACGTATTGCAATTAGGGAGCAGTGTGCGCGAAATAGTTAATATGGTTACCATTGCAGTAGTTGATGCACAAAGCAAAGCTTAAATAAAGTCTAAAAAATAAAATTTTGAGCCAAATAGATATAATCAAACAACCCATAGCTAATGAACTAAACTTATTTGAAAGTAAGTTTAGGCAGGCTATGAAAAGTAATGTAGCCCTGCTAGATACCATTATGACTTATATAGTAAAGCGTAAAGGTAAGCAAGTAAGGCCCATGTTTGTGTTTTATTGTGCTAAATTATTTAATCAAGTAAATGATGCTACTTACCGTGGTGCTAGTTTAGTTGAGCTTTTGCATACAGCCACTTTGGTTCACGATGATGTGGTAGATGATAGCGATGAACGTAGAGGTTTTTTTAGTATAAATGCACTTTGGAAAAATAAAATTGCGGTACTTGTGGGCGATTATTTATTATCAAAAGGATTATTGCTAGCGGTAAAAAATAAGGATTTTAACCTTTTAGAGATAGTAAGTACGGCTGTAGAACAAATGAGTGAGGGAGAGCTTTTGCAAATAGAAAAGGCCCGAAACTTAAACTTATCAGAAGAAATTTATTACGATATTATTCGAAAAAAAACGGCATCATTAATTGCTTCTTGCTGCGCAATGGGAGCGGCAAGTGCTGGTGCCTCTATTGAACAAATAGAACAGATGCGGTTGTTTGACGAATACATTGGAATTGCTTTTCAAATAAAAGACGATTTGATGGACTATGGTGATGATGATATAGGAAAGCCAACAGGAATAGATTTAAAGGAAAAAAAACTTACTTGCAAAAGAAACAGCAAACTCGGCTGCATTTACAGAACCAATAGTATAACGTGGATTTCTACCGCGACCTAACAAAGTAGAGGTTACAATTGGTCCCCAACCACCGCAGGACG
>JBGSBN010000173.1:0-7422 GCA_041730515.1 Methylacidiphilales bacterium
ACCCCCTCAAATATGAATGCAAAAGAATACGCAGGTGGCGGAAAGGTTTATTCAAAAGTAGTAAACGTAAAAGACGTTGCGTGGATTGATGAAGGAGAAGGGCAATTTGCAGAGTCAAAATTTATCATAAAATAAAAAAGCCATGGAAACACCAAAAGAAAAAGCTATTGAAATTTATAATAAAATGAGGGGTGAAAAAACAGAAGCTAAAGAAGCCGCTTTATTGGTAGTTACAGAAATAGTAAAAGGAGCAATACCAATAGCACCTTTAAGATTTGAATATTGGCAAGAAGTTAAAAAAGAAATTGAAAAAATATGAGTAAAGCAAACGACACAAAATTTGAGTTAGCAATAGAAAAAAATGGAGTGAAGTTTTATAATTTAAAAAATAAAACGGAATACCATGTAAGTAGATACTTAGCAGCAGCAGGGCAAGAAAGGTATTCCTTAATGGGTATTACTCCCGAACTGATGTTTGATATTGAAGAAAAGATTTTAGAAGCTACAAAAGAAGCTAAATGGGATGAAATAGCCGTTTGGGTACATAATCTAAGGGCAAGGCGAGAAAATCCAGTAGATGAATTATGCGCAATTCGTATGGCATTAATTTACCACTTCTTAGAAGAAGAGGACGACCAAAAAACAGAAAGCCATTATACGGATATAAAATTGCAATATGTAATGGACGACCCCGAGTTATTCAGTTTTTTTTTGCCAATAGGTTTGCAATTCACACCGAGCTATCAACAATTTTACGAACAAATTACCCCGACTTTTTTGGAACAAAGGAAAGGGATATTAAAGATGTTAGAGCCGAAGCGTTAATTGCACCACTAGACCAAATATTGAACCTGTACAGTTCATTTACTTTGGAAACTTTGAAAATAATGGAGGGTGATGTACAAAAGTCGGATTACTTTTTAAATTGCAACATATACGTTTACTACTACAGGCTTAGAGAAAAGTTGAAGTATATTAAGTGGAAAAATGAAAAAGAAAAAATTTAATTAAATGGCAACAGAAATTTTTAAAACAATAGCAGAGTTAGAATATAAAGTTAATGGGGACGGTTTGGATAAAACCCTAAACTTTTTAGACAAGCAAATTGAGAAGTCTAAAATTTTGGAAAGCCAAATTAATAGATTAAATCGATTACAGGCGGATAACCCAGGACTAGCTGCTAGTCAAAAATATATCGATATTTTAGGCAAAACACAAAAAGAACTAGTTGGGGTTACAAATGGAATACAAAATGTTTTTTTAAAAAATAACGACTTTAATAAAAGCCTTATTCAAACCGTTGGTTATGCCGAAGCCGCAAAGTTGAAATTAGCGGCATTAAGTAAGTCGCAAAGTATTTCACCAAGTAACGAGGGGCAAAATGCAATTGGTGTTTTAAAAAACTCTTTACCTGATGGAGGGGCTAGTGTATTAGCAAATTTCAAAGCCCCGATTTTAAATCAATTAAATGAGGCTTTACCCATAAGCCAAGAACTATTAGGAGTATTTGGACAATACGCTCCACTAGTCGGTGCCGCTGCTGGTGCCGCTTACTTACTTTATCAATATTTTACAGATGTCAGTGACGAAGCTAAATTTTTAGCAAGGCAGCAAGAAATTTTTTCTGAAGGGTTGGCAAAAGGAGTAAGTAAAGCAGCAGATTTTAAAGTTGAAATGTCCGAGTTAGGAAATTCGTTTTTATTAGCAGAAAAAGGATTAATTTCTGAAGATGCTGCTTTGAAAAATTACAATAAAACAATGGGAGCTTCGGCGGGATATGCAAAAACATTTGCAGAAGCAAAAGAAAAATATATACGATTAGGCCCAGCACTACTTCAATTAATAACTTTAGAGGCACAGGCTGAATCGTATAAACAAATTGCAAAAGAACAATTTGCAGAAGCAGCAAGAAAAAGAATATTGAAAAAAGACGACCCGGGTTTTCTTATAAAAGTAGGAAATACGATAGATGTATTAACTTCTTCAAGACCTGACGGAAAATCAAGATTAGAAGCAATTCAAGAGTTAAATAAAAAAGAAAGTGCAGAACAAAGCGAAAGAAATGCTAAAGACGCAGACAGGAACGGAACAGAAGCATTGCGATTGGCTAATGAACAAGTATTAAAGAACGCCGAATTTGCAAAAGCAAATGGGTTGAGTTACATTCCGCTACCAGTTCCAGATACACCTAAAACAAAAGAAAAAATTGAAAAGTCGGCAAAAGATACGGCAAGGGTAATTAAAAATATCTTCGCCGAAGAATTTGCAAAGTTGGAACAACAACTTGCAAACACAAATTTAAAAGTTGAAATAAGCCCTAAATTAATAGAAGGGAAATTTGCAACTGATTTAGAAAAAGAGTTTTTAAGAATAAATAATTTTTTAAAAGAGGGTTCGGTTACAAAAAACCAAAGTGTAAAATTAAAAGACAAAGCAACAGAGATTAATAAAGCTTTATTAGATAAAGCCTTAGAAGATTATAAGGGGGATGTTGAGGTTATACAAAAGGGGTTTGCGGATAAAATAAAAGAATTAAAAGACAAAGATACTGTCTTAGATTTAGCAGCTTTAAGTGATGGGTTTGAAAAGGAAACAAAGCAAATTGAATTTGAAAGCGCAAAATCCTTAGAGCGATTAACCGAGGAAAAGGATAAACTTTTAATCAAAGCCGAAGAAGATTTAAAGAAGTTCACCGACCCGCAAGTTCAAATAAACATTAAAAAAAGTGTTGAACAAATAAACCAAAATTTCGACGCTTTAAAAATTGATTTAGAAACTGAAAGGTTTAATAAGTTAAGAGTAGCAGCCGAAAAAGCGTTTGATAAAATAAAAGAAAAGATTAGTGAAACAACTTCTTTAAATAAGACGGGTGCTGAAACTGCCGACAATAAGGAAATAGACGGTTTACTAAAAAACTTTATTGACAACGGTGGTAATATTGATAAAGTACGGAAACAAATTACCGATATAAGAAAGGCACAAAATGTTGAAAACATAAAAGCAAGTATAAACGAAAGGCAACAAAAGATAGAGGCAAATTCAAAAGAACTAGGAGAAAAGCCAAAACCAATATTCGATGAAAAAGGCGATTTGGTCTTAGATAAAAACGGAAATGTAAAAACGGTAGGTATAACAACCGAACGTCTTGAAAAATTAAAAAAAGAAAACGCCCAATACGAAAAAGAAAACAGCGAATTACAAATACAATTAGATGAAGCAGGAATAACTAAAAAAGAAGACAGGCAAAAAACAATAATTAAAAACATTGGTTACGGCGTTCAAATTGAGGAAGCCTTTGTTAGTGCAGTTAGTAAAATATTAGCAGCACAAGAAGCAAATATCGATAAAGAAATTTCAATCCAAGAAAAACGAATTGAACGTACAAAAGCAATTGCAGAACGTGGAAATGCTGAATTATTAGAACAAGAAGAAGAAAGGTTAAGACGTAACCAAGAACTTAAAGAAAGGTATGCAAGGCAACAACTAGCTTTACAGTTAGTGCAACAGGCGGGGGCTTTAACACTAGCAATTGCACAGGCAGCAGCCGTTCCTTTTCCTGCAAACATACCAGCTATAGCGTCTATTATAGCAACCGTAGGAGCAGGTTTTGCAACAGTTAAACAATTGTCGGCAGATAATACACCAAGATTTAAAGATGGCGTTGTAGATTTTAGAGGTCAAGGGACAGCGACTAGTGATGATAATTTAGTACGTATTTCCAACCGTGAAAGTGTAGTAGTTGCAAAAGCAATTGAACACGCCGATAACAGGGTAATATTAGAGGGTATGAATAAAGGTTACAGGTATAACCTTTCCAAGCAAATTGATAACAGTATTTACAAAGGGGTTCATGCAACTACCCAAACACATAATTACGAAGATTTAAAGCAGGAAATTATTGGGCTAAGGGAAGATATGAAAGGTAGAAAACCAACTGAAATAAACATGGATAAAAAAGCAATATTAACCGTTGTAGAAGACATAACAACCCAACAAAGAATTAAATGGCACGTTTAAGATACTACCTAAGGCACTACCAACCTAAAAATAAATTAGGTCAAAATATTGTTTATTCGGGAACAAACCCTAATAATCTTATAGAGGTTTTGGGTAACGTACCAATACCAAACTATATTGAAATTACGGACGATGTAGACGATGACCGAAAATTTACGGTTACGTTTAAAATGAAAAAAGGAGAGAACAGCGAAGGTGCATCTAATATTGAACAGGCAGCAAGTAGCGAATTAACCTTTTCAGGAAACACTTATAAACTAATAAATGAATGGTTAAATAATTCCGTTTCGGCTGCTTTAAACGGTATTGAAATAAAAGTACGTGATGAAGAATGCAATACGGAATACACCGATTTTATTGTGTTTAACCATGGTATTAGAACTTGTACTTCTAACAATGTAATTTGTGAAGTGCAATTGAATTTAAGGCAACGTAATGAAATTTGGGAGTGTTTACAGAAAACAAGTATTACCGATAATCATGCAGGAATGTTTGACGAGTACAATGTGCCTTTAAAACATCCGAGGTTTGCATACTGTAATGAATTAAGACCAGCTGGGTTATTAACTAGTTTATTTTTTGTAGTGTTTCTTTTGGCGTTTATAATGTTTGTAGTACTTGCCCCAATTATAGTAATTGTTACCGCAATTGTAGTTGTTTTAAATGCTTTAATTTGGCTTACAGGCGGTACACCAATACAAGCACCAATTAGCTTCGGTCTTTTACACGATATGTTCGATAGAATTTTTATTGATATTGGCGGTTGTGGACACGAAGAAACAGGCGTTTTAATTCGAGATTATGTAAAAAATGTTTGCGACAAATGTGGTATTCAAGTTGACCAAAATTCTTTTCCAATTTACTTTGACCCATCAAGTCCTTACTATAATGGTGCAATGATTAGCAGCGAAGTTAAGAAAGGCCCTGAAAGAGATAACACCGATAGAAGCTGGATTAAAGATAATGACCCTTTACTTACTTTAGATATGTTGTTAGATAGTTTAAAACCAATCCATAATGCTAAGTGGTTTACAAAGGGCAATACTTTGTACTTTGATAGAAAAGATAAAATGAGCGGTAATGCTTTTATTTTTGATTTCATAAACACCGATGCAAACGAAATAGAAGAAGGCCCATGTTTTACGTGGAGTGAAGATAGACCAGCGGCATTTGGAAGATACGAATACCAAGCGGACGGGTTCGATAACATAGCTTCGGATGCAAAACGTAGATACAACGCTATTGTAGAATTTAACAAACCAAACAACCCATTATACAAAGGCACTAGAAATGTAAACGCTTACAAATTTGCACCAACAAGATTTCGGGGTGATGGCATTTATAAAGATTACGTTGAACAAGCCCTTGCACCATTACAAGCACTTTCGGGATTTACATTAGTTTTATACCCTTTTTACTTACAGGCTCGAAATAGGTTGAAAGAATTTAGAGGTGCAATTTTGCAGCAAAACCATACTTTAATGCTAAATAAGTTAGTGGTATGGGATGGGGTAAGTTTACGAAATTCAAGAGTAAAATGGGTTTATGATTACATAAATAACCCCCCTGTAAATGCTTATTACAATACTACAGCCCTATCCTACCAACAAGTACATTTGGACGACAAAATAAATGACGGTGCAGAAATTAACAGGCTTTATAATTTTGATTATTGCTTTGAGGAAATGTTTTTAAATAATCTTTATGACCGTTTTCATCAAATTGACGACCCACGTATAAAGGTAGCTTTATATAAAAATTTCGATATAAAAATTTCTTTGTGTTGTAATAACGTAGAAAGATTAAATTTGCAAAACAATGCTGATACAATTGTATTAGAACAAAAGTTAAAAATTGATGCTGGGCAGTATTACAAAGAAGGAGTTATTGAAGAAATTGAGTTAGATTATGAAGCTAGACAAATAACATTAAAAGGTAGAATATGATTTTTTATAAGGATTTATTTAATTTACAGCAATACAAACTATGCAGGAATGAAGCCTGTTATTGTGAGCCTGTATATTTCCCAAATGATGTTATTTTCCAAATACCTTTACCCGACCAAATAAGCAATAATTATATACCTACTATTGGGCTTTATAGTGAAGATGGTACAACCTTATTGGCGGATATTACTGGCGACTTTGATATACTTTTTGCAATCGATATTTATGGCAAACGATATGCAAATTTTCGATTAAAAACATTTAGCCAATTTATTTTTGATTGCTTTGTTTTGAAAGTAGTTATTAAAAATGAAAATGGTACAATTTTTAACCATTACAGCGAAAAGTATTGTAGGAAATACGCCCAAGAAAATTGTGTAATTTCAATACCCGATGACGAATTTGAGTTGGGGTTAACCTTTGGGTATTTTATAAATGGGGTAGCTTATACAGGCCCTTTTGAATTTAGCAATGGTAAAATAATAATTCACTTAGATAGTTGTAATGACGTATTTACGATTGGTGATGCTGGTGGTTTGTGTTTAAATGGGTTAGAACTTTGTTTAGACGGAGTTGAAGTTTGTTTAGGAAACGAAAATTCGCAAATAACCTTTGAAAAAATAACTTATTTAGATTTAACACCAACTGGTTGTGCATTCCCCTATTTAAAAGTATGTGCTGAATTTGATTGCTATGATAATATAGGCGAAAAGTATTACGGAGACCCACATACACTATTGAATTTTGCAAACAATGTGCCTACATTAAGATACAGTAATTGCATGTACATTCCTGCTAAAGTAGAACGATTAGCAACGGATATAAAAACAAGTATTTCAAAATATGGTAAGGTAACAAGAAGCGAATACCAACCAACTTACCAACTTATTGGATTAGACGTTTTTCCTTATTGGAAGCAAAACGAAATTGAAAATTTGTTTACTGGTAAAGAAGTTTTAATAGATGGAGATTCATTCACACCAACAGGCGGAGCAGTTTTAGAAAAAGATACAATACCTTGTTCATGTTCCTATTTACTGAAAACTAAATTAAGCAAAAAGAACAGGGTTAATAATTTGAATTGTACAACGGATTGCTCAATATATTGCACCTATTTTGTAGTAGCAGAGGGTAATAAAAACCAACCTTATTACAAAGAAAACGGGGACTACATTGGTAGCTTATTTACGGACTTGTTAGCTTACTTAAATACTTTTGGTAATGCAACTGAATATACGACCGTAACACCTTGCGAAATTAGCTTTATAATAAAGTTAAATGGTACAGGCTACTTACCAAGCTATTTTTATACGCAATACGTTTCTCAACAAACAAAAGTATTTGGCATAAAGGACGATTGCGAAAATCCAACTAAAATATGCGATGGTCAACCGCTTTGTGCCGCTCCAATTATTATACTTCCACCACCAATAGAAGACGTTTGCCCAGGCCCTACAAT
>JBGSBN010000174.1:0-7341 GCA_041730515.1 Methylacidiphilales bacterium
TTATGGATAAGCAACAAGAAGAAAAAAACAATAACCGTAATGGTTTGATATTATTGTTATTACTACTATTAGGTTCAATTGGATTTAATGTTTACCAATATAAAAACCACACAACTACCATTATTTCGCATGGAAACGAAGTAGATAGTTTAACCAATGTACGCATTGAAGTGGAGAGAGAACTTGTTTCAACCTCAATGGAATTGGATAAATACCGCGGTATAGCTGGTAATTTAGATAGTTTGCTTACCGATGCAAATGGTAAAATTTATAGCCAAGAGTTAAAAATTAGAAATTTGCTTAAAAACGAAAAAGACGCTACTAAACTGAGCAAAAAGCTAAAAGAAGAGTTGGCTGAGTTAAAAGCATTGCGCGATGAATACTTGGAAAAAATTGATGCATTGATGATTGAAAATGGCGCTTTAAAAGCTAAAAACAATGAACTAACTGAAACCGTTACAGGTTTAAGTCAAGAAAAAAACAAATTGGAAAAAACCGTTGAAACTGCAAGTGTCTTAAAGGTTGAATATGTTAAAGTATCTACATTTAAAAAGAAAAGTAGCGGCAAATTAGTGGAAACTACTTTGGCTAAAAGAACCAATAAAGTAGAAGCTTGCTTAACTATTATGGATAATAAAGTTGCAAATAGTGGAGATAGATTTGTGTACTTACGTATTCTTTCGCCAAGTGGCAAACCTTTGGCAGGAAGTAATAAAGGAACTGTAACTGTTAATGGTGAAACTTTAGAATGTACTTCAAATATTAAAATTGATTACCAAAACGAAAAACAAAATATTTGTTTGGCTTACGAAGGTGAAGAACGCAATTTGGAAAGTGGCACTTACACCATCGAATTGTATATTGACAATAACTTAGTACATGCTAGTAGCTATATTTTAAAATAAGTTTTAAAAAAATATCCTGTTAAAAGAGGCTGCCTAACTTAAGGCGGCCTCTTTTTTATGAATAAATGCCAGTAAATATGAAAAAAATAGTATTGATAAGTTTTTGGTTAATAGCTTTAACTGTAAATGCGCAGCAAGAAATATTGCCAAAAGTGTGTGAAGGAAAGGTAATTAGATATGCTAATTTCAATTCGGCTTTTGTAGATGCTAGGAATGTAGATGTTTGGTTACCGGCTAATTACAATAAAAATAAAAATTATGCTGTACTTTACATGCACGATGGGCAAATGCTTTTTGATTCAACCCAAACTTGGAATAAGCAGGAATGGGGCGTAGATGAAACCATCACTCAATTGATAAAAGAACATAAAATTAAAGATTGTATTGTAGTTGGAATTTGGAACAGTGGCAAAAACCGTCATATTGATTATTTTCCTCAAAAACCTTTTGAAGCTTTAACCAAAGAAGAGCAAGACTCTATGTATGCCGCCAATAGGCTCCATGGAAATTCAGTTTTTAGTGGTAAGGTGCAATCAGATAATTATTTAAAGTTTTTGGTTAATGAGTTAAAACCTTTTATTGATAAAAATTTCAGTATCAATAAAACTCCAGCAGGCACTTTTATTGCAGGTTCAAGCATGGGTGGATTAATTTCTATTTATGCGCTTTGTGAGTACCCAAATGTGTTTGGAGGTGCAGCTTGTTTGTCTACTCATTGGCCTGGAATTTTCAAGGCTGATAATCCTTTTCCAAAGGCTATGCAAGCGTATTTAAAGGTTAAATTACCAGTAGCTAAAAACCATAAAATATATTTTGATTACGGAACAGAAACCCTTGATGCCATGTACGAACCTTTTCAATTACAAGTTGATAGCATTATGATTAGCAAAGGTTATTCGTTTAAGAATAATGACTGGAAAATGCAAAAGTTTGAAGGCGAAAATCATTCGGAAGCGGCTTGGCGTAAGCGATTGCATATTCCAATTTTATTTTTGCTAAAAAAGTAATTTACACCTAATTTTATAAAAATTGATAGATAAAAAAACATTATTTGAAGCATGTAAAAATATGCTTTTACAGCGCATAGCCGATGGTGAAAAGGCTATGTTAGATGCACAAGAAGCTGCCAACTCAGAAGAGAAAAGTAGCATGGGCGATAAGTACGAAACTGGTAGAGCCATGAGCCAATTGGCTAGAGATATGAGTGCTAAACAGGTTTTTGAAAACAAGCAAGAATTAGCCAATTTACTAAAACTAGAAAATACCAAAACCGATAAAACCATTGTGCAGGGAAGTGAGGTAATGGCTAATGGCAAAGTTTTTTATATAGCTGTAGGCCTTGGCGTTATTGATTTTAATGGAATGCAAGTAACAGTGTTATCCCCAAAGGCACCCTTAGCTAATTTGATGTTGGGTAAAAAAGCAGGCGATATTTTTGAATTAAATAAAAAGCAATTTGCCATTGAGCAAATAAATTAATTTTTAATTAGGTAAATTAATTTTATATTTGATTTACAATTTGTAATCACTATGAAATCTATTTATTTAATATCAGCGCTTTTGTTTGTATCAAATATTTTTGCTCAAAACAATTTGCCCAAAAACGAGTTTGGATTGAATTTATATAATAATGAATATGAGTTTGGTACAGTTTCCAATAGGTCATCTTTGAAACATTATAGCTTAACTGGATTTCAATACAAACGAAACATAAATAATGGATATTTAGTGCGTTTTTTATTCAATAACAAAAATGAATCCTATAGCGAAAGTTATGCAGATTGGATTGTGGCTGGCGGTACTACACTTTCATCTGGTATAATTAAAACGCAAGATTATAAAATCGGAATTGAAAGGGTTTTTGGCAGTAAAAAGATTAAACCATTTGCCTTTATTGATATTGGCTACAGTTACTTTAATAATAAAGGAATTAATGCTAGAATAAACAGCCAATCACCTGCCTCTAATAATTTTGATTTAACCAATCATTACATAAATTATGTAATAGGTTTTGGAGTAAAATATTATCCCACTAACCACATTTATTTAAGTGCAGAAACTTGTATTGGCTATCATAGACAAATTTTTGATGGCAATTTAAATCCAAATTACGCTCAATTGTTTAATCCAATAAGTACTTTTGTTTTTGGAGTAAGATTTTAAACTGCAATAAAATAATTTTTTAAACAGTAAGTTGTGAGGTACTCATCATTACGTAAAAATCTATTTTTCTGTGTTCTAAGTGATTCATTTTCATTTTTAATTTAAAAAATAATTTCACCTAATAAATAAATCAATCCAATTAGCATAAAACTGTATTCAGTTATTAATCTATATTTTTGATTGGTGAGTTTGGTAAAATGAATTAAGTGAAAGGCAAAGCAACTAATAAATCCAATGGTGATTGATGCTGAAAACTGGAATTTAAAAAGCAGGTATCCTGCTAAAAAATAGAGTAAAATTAGCAATAGATTAGAAAGATTTTGTCCAATAACATTCGAAATGTTTTTCATTTGTAAATCCTTGTCAGTATTGGTTTCACGAATGGATATTTGAAGTAAATTAATGAATGCTAACACAAATAATTGCATGCCAAATGCAATAATGAAAATTTGAGAAAAAAATTTGCTTTCATTAACAACATACGGATAAAAACAAATACCACCAGCGTATATTAAGGCTGCAAAAAATTCTTTAATGAACCATTTTATTTTAAAATAATTAAGCAGAAAATAAAAAATGCAAACCAGCAATATCCATAAGCTTTTGATTAGATGATGAAAGCTAAAATATTTTAGAACCAACACTGCATTTACCATCATAATGAGTACTGCGATTATTTTGAAAACAAATTGATGTTTTTGAATAAAAACATGTCGTTCACTAATCGCATTGCTTAATTTCATTGAATCTAATAAATGATCGAAAAAATAAATAAGCCAAACAGAACTGGGTAAAATAAAGAACCAATACAAGGTTGGTTTTATTGAAATTTGAAAGTACATAGGCAGCATTAAACTGATTACACCAAGGCAAATATCGAAACTACCCCAATGTAAAAAGTAAATTATTTTTTTTAGCCTGCTTAACTTCATTTATACTTGCACAAATGTTACGTTTAAAATTCACAATTTTTTTATTATTTATTATTAGCATAAATAATTTACAAGCTCAGTACGAAGATGAATTTCCAGAGCCTTATGTGGAACCTAAAGGAACCAATAATTGGTTTGTGGAATTGGGAGGCGCTGCATTATTGTGGAGTTTTAATTACGAAAAATATTTATATCAAAACCAAACCAAATCATTAACATGGACAGGCCGTGTTGGTTTTGGATTTTGTCCGCTTGATTATCGATTATTAAATAGTGTATATTTAGAAAAAAACTCGGTAGCCATGCCTTTTACTACTAGTTTGGTATTGGGCAAAAGAAAAGAAAAGTTAGAAATTGGAGCCGGTTATACTTTGGCCACCAAAAACTTTTTGGAGCGTGAGGTTTTTCCAACAGCTGCTTTAGGTTTTAGAGTGGTAGATAATAATGGAACATTACTGCGCATAGTTTATACTCCTCATTACCGCGATGATAAAGTAATTAACTGGTTTGGACTTAGCTAGGGTCGTAATTTTTAAACTCAGTAAGCGACAGATTTCACAGATTACACTTAAATAAATTATTACTGAAACTGTAAACTGCTTATAAACTTTATTTTTAATCAACAAATCTCCCAATCTCCCAATCTCCCAATCAACAAATCTCCAAATAAAAGTGAACACTGCTTACCAATTTTACCTTGAAAAACTTCAAACCATTTATGCTTTAGATGAAGCACAAGCCATAACCAATCAGGTTTTTGAAGAGGTTTTGATGGTAAAACCGCATCAAATTAAAATGTTGAATAAGCCATTATCTGATGGGGAAGAGGCCAACTTAATGGATATTTTAAATCGATTGCTTAAGCACGAACCCATGCAATATATTTTAGGAAATGCGTGGTTTTATGGCAACAAATTTATAGTTACCCCTTATACTTTGATACCGCGCAGTGAAACCGAAGAATTGGTAGAATTGATATTAGATACCGTTTCAAATGATAAGGTTTTAGCTAGCTCAAATCCTAAAATTATAGATATTGGAACAGGTTCAGGTTGTATAGCTATTTCGCTAAAATTAAACTTGCCTCAGGCTCACGTTTGGGCGCTTGATAAAAGTACGGCTGCATTAGCCATTGCCAAGCAAAATGCCAAAGAATTAAATGCAAAAATTCAGTTTATAGAAGATGATATTTTAAACATTAACCAAACCGAAACAGCGCAAGTTTTCGATATCATAGTGAGTAATCCGCCATATATTTTAGAAAACGAGCAAGAAAATATGCATAAAAATGTACTTGCTTTTGAACCTCACCAAGCGCTTTTTGTAGCCAATAATCAACCACTTTTATTTTACGAAGCCATTGCTAATTATGCACTAAAGTATTTAAAAGCCAATGGTTATTTGTTTTTTGAAATTAACCAAAAGTTTGGCCCTCAAACCTCAGCGATGCTGCAAGAAAAAGGATTTTCGGATATAAAACTGTTACAAGATATTAACCAAAACAACAGAATGGTTTTGGCAAGGAAAGGGTATTGAAAAAGGGTAATTAAGGTTTGATTTTTACGATTTTATCATCTTTAATTACTACCAGTTCAGTGTTTTTTTCTTTTTTGTAGGCTAAAAGTTTTATGTAAACCAATTCTAAACCTTTTATTATTTTGTTTTTCAGTTCAATTTGTTCATTTACTGTTGTCATAATATTTCTTTAATTGGTTAAATTTTAACTCATTAGTAATAGTTAGTTGTTCATCAACTGTTTTAAAAGCCAAAAGATCATGAACTCCATTTGAATTGTCGAAAATAAAACAACCATCAACAATTGGCAAGTAAATTTTAAATAAATTGGTTATACCATTTATGTATCTTCTTTCGATTACATTAGAGTCAATATAATGTCCTCCCTCTGAAACCCTAATTTTTACTCTTTCTTTGGCCAATTCAGCATTTTGCAACCAAAAGAAAAGCAGCGTAACTGTATAGCCATTATTTTTTGCTAGCAATATTTTATTTTTATAACTCTTAGACGATAAAGTAGTTTCAAATGCAAAACTCTGATTATGAGAAAGCAATTCATTAATGCGGTTTAACATTATCCTACCAGCTTCAATGGCCACCTTTTCAGGTTGAAAAGGTGATAGTCCTTTTGCAATTTCATCTGCATTTACAAACTCCTTACATTGAATAATTTCGGGTAAAATAGTAAATGATGCAGTTGTTTTTCCTGCACCATTGCATCCTGCAATTACATAAAGTTGTTTATCTACCACCTTTGCAAAGGTATAAAACTAAAGATATAAATTAACTCAAAATTGCACATTAACCAAAACGACAGAATGGTTTTGGGAAGGAAAGGTTAGGTGGCTCATTATGGCTGCTAGCTTCTTGCAACTGGCTTCTAGCAAATGGCAATCAATTCAATAATCAGTTGGTGTCTTCACCACTCCTATTCTAGGTATATTAAATATTCTATTGAAATGCTAAAGTATTTATTTTATTTTTGTTAAAACAATGAAGAATTATGAGTAAAAATTTTTTAACCAAATTGACAACTTATCTGTTAGCAATTTCTGCAATTTATAATTTTTATAAAGATTATAGAAAACAGAAAGAATGGAATGCAAGTAAGAAAAGAAATTTAGCTGGCTTAGTCATTTCTGTTCTAGGTGTATTATTTTTATTATGTGTAGATGTTTTTGAATTAGAATAAAAAAGTAAAACAATAACCATGCAACAATAATTTTATATCTAAACTCAGGCAGTTTTTTTATCAATAACACTTGAGTATTTGATGTTTTCCTAAAGTCAGTTTGAATTAGAGATTAAGTTGATTGTTCCTGAATTGCATTAAACTGAAATACTCCAATATTTCCTCTTTTTATTTTTTTAAAAACCTATTTAGCCTTTTATAAAATTGATAGCATTATTGTAGCTTATTTTTATATCATTGCATTTTAAACCCAAAATGAAATTGAATATAAAAATGAAAAATTTTATCTTAGTTCTTTCTTTGTTTTTTGCTTTGCAAATAAATTCTCAAAACAAAAAGTTAACACCCAGTATTGCTAAAACTTATGTTACAGAACAGCATACATCGCCCGATGGAAAGTACAAATATTCTACCGTAACTAACGATCCACTTGGTGTGCGTACTTACAAGTTAAACAATGGTTTAACAGTAATGATGAGTGTAAATAAAAAAGAACCTCGTGTTCAAAATTTTATAGCTACCAATGCAGGTAGTAAAAACGATCCAGCTGATAACACAGGTTTGGCGCATTATTTAGAGCACATGCTTTTTAAAGGAACCAATGTGTATGGCACCAAAGATTGGAAAAAAGAAA
>JBGSBN010000175.1:0-7268 GCA_041730515.1 Methylacidiphilales bacterium
ATAAAGCAATAAGTTTAAATTACGGTACCAATTTTCAACCAAAGGATGGTAATTAAAATCGGCATGCATATCTAAAAAGCTGCCTTCACGCCCTTGGTGAATGCCTCCACCATAAAAAGTATCATCTATAAAAACATCTTCGTTTGTAATAAACGAAATCCAAGTTTTAAATCTCATACTGGTTAAATCGTTGTAAAGTTCTTCAAACACACCACCTAATTCCTTAAACTTTGATTTCTCGAACTTATTTTTTGCAAAAACATAATCAGCACTCGAAGTTTCAATTTCAGGAATACTGTTATACAATTCGGTTAATTTAACTTCATCGCAAAGGCCATCGATGGCAATATGAGGAAATGGTTTTGCAGTTAAAAATTGTTCACGGTACTTTTCTTTATTGGCTTCTATAAAATCAAAATGTATCATAAAATATATAAATTATTTGGTGCAAATTGATTTTTTTGATTTTTATAAAACATGACGCCACTCAATAACTACCATGATTTTTTTGATGTTGAAATTCCAATTTTACCTATAATTGAAAACTATTTTATTCCCCAAATATGAAAAATTTGCTTTTATTGATAATATTAATTGCTCCCAATTGGAGTTTTGCTCAGGTACACGAAAATAATATCAAACAAACTATTTTGTTATTTTTTGAAGGAATGCAAAAAAGCGATACCAATATTATAAACAACTGTTTGCATAAAACTGCTCGATTTCAAACTGCTCTTTCAAATAATAAAACAAATGTTACCACACTTGAAAATGAACCCGTAGATAGTTTTTTACTGCAAGTGTTAACCATAAAAAAACGCAACTTACAGATAGAAGAACGCATTACTCAATTTGATATAAAAGTAGATTACCCCATGGCAAGTGTTTGGGCCGATTATGAGTTTTATGTAAATGGCAAATTATCGCATAGAGGAGTAGATGCTTTCCAATTGTTTTACGAAAATAATTCATGGAAAATAATTCAGGTTTGTGATACAAGGAAAAGGTAAAATTAGATAAAAATTTCTTACGCTCTTTTTGTCATATTTTTTATGAATTTATAATATTCCAATAGCCAATTCGTTAATCCATAACCAATGCTTAAATACAAACAATTTATTAATCAATTACCCAAAGAAAATTTACTTTTTGGCTTATTATGTTTAATGTATGTGGTATATATTTTTCAAGCATTCCAATATATTTATTTAAGCATTACAGATCATTTTGATGCACTTTTTATATTAATGTTATTGGCTGTTTCATATTGGGTTATTCAAAAAAAAAAGGTAAATTTTACCTTATTTAAACCCATTTACTTTTATAAATGGAATACTGTAGCATTTATTTTTACAGCTTGCTTATTTCCATTTGTAAGTTATTATTTGCGCATTAATTTATTTACTACCGTAATTGGTTTAATTGGATTTTACCTGTTATTATCATTTACAATACCACAAAAAATATGGAAAAATGGCTTAATTCCATTTACTTTATTGTTAATGTGTTTGCCTTTTGGTAGGCAATTAGACACTTATATAGGCTTTCCATTACGTATGCTTTCAGTTGATTTTGTAGCCTCGCAAATGACTTTGTTTGGTTTTAATTTAAACTCCAGAAATACTATTTTGATTATTGAAAATAAAGCTTCTCAGGTTGATATAGATTGTAGTGGTATAAAAGGTTTGTGGGTTGGTATGATTTTTTTTATAGCTTATACTTGGATAAACAAAATAAAGCTAAACTTAAAATGGTTAGGGTTACTATTCATTTTAATTATCTCCATTTTATGCTTTAATATTTTAAGAGTGAGTACATTGGTAATGCTGAATTCTATTCAAGGATTGGAGAAAGGTGTTCAGTATTTTCATTATAGCATTGCTGCTTTTGGCATAGTTTTGTCTTGCTTATTGGTTCATTTTTTAGCTGTAATTTTTAAACTAATTAATAGCAACCAAACCGAAATTTTAACACAAGAAATAGCGCATAAAGAAACTAATAGTAAGTATTTATTTTTACTAAATGTACTAATACTAACATTATTAATCATACCACAAAAACCAAATTATAAGGCAATTAGTAAGGCTATTCCATACTTAAAATCAGACGAAAATTTTAGCATAAAAACCATAAATTTCAACAGTGGTGAAAAAGCGGTTTTTGAAAAAGATGGAAGTGCAGCACAAAAATTTGAATTTAAATATAAAGAAATTATTGGCGAAGCTATCATAGTTATTGGCAACGATTGGCGAGCGCAACATAAACCAGAGCTTTGTTTTGAGGCTACTGGAAATAATTTACAATCCGTACAAACCTTGCTTGTAAATAAATCGTTTCCTGTAAAGTATATTAAATTTAATAACCAAAAGGCTGTGGTGTACTCTTGGTTTCAATCTTCTCAAATTATAACTGACGATTATAGCTACAGAAATTGGCTAGAGTTAAGTGGCAAGGAATCGAATTGGGTACTTATGAATATTGTAATTTATAACGATTCTAATAAACAACAAGTACTACAACTACTTGAATTTTTGAGTTTAGAAATTAGCAAGGATTTCAAAACCAATACAAATAAAATAAACTAAAAACATGAATAAACTAAAATTATTTATTTCGAAAAACTGGATAAAGTACACCATTTTCTGGTCGTGGAATTTGGTGTTTTTACTAACATTAGTGACAGTTCAAATTGAAGAACCATTTTTATTATCAGTTATTGGCGATATGTGGGAAGGACTTATTCCGCCAAGTTTGGTTATAAGCAGTTTAATAATACTGATACAACCTGTAATTAGCGTTGTTATTGGTTTAAAAACACTTCAAAATAATCCAATCAAACTAATCAATTATTTTTATGGTGTTCAAGTTCCAATATTACTCTTATGCATATTGCGAATGACAGCCTTTAGAGAATTAACTTTAGGAACAGGAGTGGTTATTTACTCAGTAATTATAGCTATTGGCTACTACTTTTTTAGCATTATAAAGCCTTCAGAAAAAACCAATACAGTTAAAATGTTAATTAATACTTTGCTAGCAATGGCGGGCATTTACGTAAGTTTACTTTTATTATTTATAGCCATTCCATTGATAAGTTTTTTTATCAGAGGATTGGTTGAAATGCTAAAATACATTCTTGAAAATCCTCTTCATTTCTTGCAATTTACTCTTGTTGGTTTCATGTTCAGCATCTTCTTTATTTTAAGCTTTACACTATTTTTAATTGCTCCTTTTGCAATGATTTATTATTACTTAAAATCGTTTTTTGAAACATACCAAGCCTATAAAATTGAAAACAGTAAAGGATATTTAGTTACAGGCGGATTTGCCTTTGTTTTTCTTACTATTATTTATTTTACTAGCAATAACCAGCCGCAACAAATGGCATTTAAACTAGCGGATAAAACTAGCTACCAACAAGCGGATAAAATTGCAATTATTGAAGAACAAAATAAAGTAAAAGCTGGTCTTACCAATGCCTATTTAGCACCTTACAGATATGTTGATACTTGGAAAGGAATGAAGTTTATTGGCCACATGTATAAAGAAGCTTTTAAGTTAGAAAATAATTCAGAAACCATGCAAAACATATTCAATGGTTTGATGTATCCTTTTTTGTATCAAGATGTAAAAGAAGCAAATTACGATATGAAAAGAGCGGAAGAACTTTATGAAAATATTTTTGATTCACCAATTCAAAAAGCAGAAAGCAAAGCTGTAAAAAATGCCCTTTCAGCCACTTATGATAGAGACATGGCTAAAGCAGGTGTACTTAATATTGATGAAACAAAAGTATTAATTACAAGCCAAGAAATCACAGTAAACGAAACATCAAGTGCAGCAGAAGTTACGCTTCATGAAAGATATTTAAACCAAACATTTGAAAGATTAGAAATATTTTATTATTTTAAATTACCCGAAAATGCTGCAATTACAGGCTTATGGTTAAGCAATGATGATAGTATAAATAAAAAGTTTGAATATAGGGTTTCACCACGGGGTGCCGCACAAAAAATTTATAACCAAGAAGTGGAACGCAGAGTTGATCCATCGCTTTTAGAGCAAGTTGGCCCTCATCAATACAGGCTTAGGGCTTTTCCAATTTTACCAAAACAAAAAGAATATAAACTTAGAAATAAACACACCATTGTAGATGGAGAACCTTTTCATTTATGGTTAAAATATGTGGTTTTAAAAACTGCTGATAATAAAATTCCTTCATTAAAGTTATTAGAAAAACGCAATGTATATTGGAGTGATGAAACTGGAAGAAACTACACAAATAATTTAAGTTGGAATAATGATGATTGGATGCCAACAATAAATGGAGAAAAACCTTTTAGCGCTTTACCTAAAGGCATATCAATTGCAGTTGATTCTAATATTTCGTTAATCATAAACAATGAACCAAAACCAACTAGCAAACCGCTTAAACTAGCGTTACTACTAGACGAATCATACAGCATGAGTAAGTATAAAACTCAACTTACTGAAAATTTAAATTACTTGAAATTATTGTCTCAAACTACCAAATATCAAATTTTTGCTAGTGATGATAACAACAAAATGAAGCCGGTAAATGAAAGTGAATTAACACAAATAACATACTTTGGAATACAACATCCTGCTCAATTATTAAACAATTTTAGCCAAACAAATACCTTATCAAATTATGATGCCATTATTGTATTAACTGATGAAGGCTCAAACGAACTTGACGCCCGAAAGTTACCCATGCTTAAAAGTCCAAAGCCAATTATTATCTGCCATTTTAACGGAAACGAAGCTCCAGTTTATAGCGATAATTTATTTGAAAGTATTTTGGCATCGAATGGAACTGCGGTTACTAGTTTAGAACAAGCCATCCTATTCTTATATAAAAATAACAATACTCAAGAAGTTATTGAAAACAATTATTTATGGAAATTAAACCATCAAAGCTTTAAACTAAAAAGCAATGACAATAAATTGATTACACCCATTGCTGCACAAAAATACATACAACTATTGATGCAACAAGCCAGTGGCAAAGCTTTAATCGAAAATAAAAACTTAGATTTAATACATAAAATAGCCGTAAAAAACAGTATTGTTACTCCATATTCATCCATGATAGTATTGGTAGATGAAGAACAATGGAAACGTTTAAAAGAAGCCGAACAAAGTGAAGATAGATTTAACCGAACCAACGAAAATGGTAAAGACCAACTTACTAAACCATTTGGGTTTGGGCTAATGGAGGCAACAGGAACACCAGAACCTCATGAATGGGTTTTGATAATTTTGGCTGGATTGGTTTTGGTTTATAGTAGATTTCAAACTAAGTTTATGAAAAATAAAATTTAAGTTTATATCTTTATTTGTTCAAGTTGACGTAAAACACTATTTTGTGGCTGTAATTAACCAAATTATGGTACTTAAAAGACTATTCATCATATTAACAATACTGCTTTCATCCTTTGTTAAATTAACAGCACAAATAAATGCTTTTGATAGTCTATTTAATAAATTGGGAAGTTTTAAAACCATTGATACCAATTATATAAATACATTAACATCTTTTGGAATTCGCTATCAATATAGAAACGCTGATAGTATGTTATTAATTGGAGATAAAATTATTAAACTGTCTAACCAATTAAATTATACAAAAGGTTTAGGCGATGGTTATAAAATTAAAGGAATTGCATATATCAATTTACAAAATAAAACACTTGCATTAATTAATGATTCCATTGCCATTGATTACTATACTAGGATTAATTACTACAAAGGAATTGGAGCAGTTTATAATAATATGGCTGTTTTATTTAATGCTTTTGGAGAATACCATACTTCCATAGAATATTATCATAAAAGCATAAAATTTAGACAACAAGTTAATGACCAAAAAGGCATAGGAGAATGTTATAATAATATGGGAAATAATTTGCTAAATGTTGGCAATTATGATGAGGCGGTTGAATATTTATTAAAGGCCTTAACCATTCGCAATCAATTAAACGATTTGGAAGGCACAAGTAATAGTTATTCTAATTTAGGAAGTGTTTATTACTATATGAAACAGTTTAAAAAAGCGGAAGAATATTTTTGGAAAAGTTATAAACTAAAGAAAAGTATAAGAAGCGAAAATGAAATATCAACTTTATATGTAAACATTGGTGGTTTACATTATGAAAAAAACAACCATGATTCAGCGTATTATTATTTTAAAAAAGCTTTAAAATTGAGTAAGGATGATAATGATATTAGTACCATCATTATTTCGCTAAATAACATGGCAGAGTTAGAATTGGCAAATAATAAATTTAGAGAAGCTTTAAAAATTATAAATGAGTTAGAAACCTATGTTGATTTAAATATTGATAATGAAAACAAAATTGTATTTTTTATTAGAAAATCAATTTATTATGAAACGGTAAAAGATTATACAAACGCAATAAAATATGGAAAAATGGCATTAACCACCGCCATTAAATCAAACACCAAGAAGTCGATAGTAGAAGCTGCTGAATTACTTGCAAAACTGTACGAAAAAAATGGAAATGATAAAGAGGCATTGGCTTGTTTTAAAATATCGAAAAATTATGAGGATAGTATTTACAACGAAGCTAGCTTAACCACATTTAATGATTTTGAATACCGATATAAGTTACAAGGTAAGGAACAAGAAATATTAAAGTTAGAAGCAACTAGTAAATTAGAAACTGAGGCCAATAAAAAGCTAAAATTAGGATTTATTCTCCTGTTTGTGGTTTTGTTGGGCGTTTCGGTTTTAACTTATTTTATCAACGTAAATCGTAAAAAAGAAATTCATATCAACGAACTTTATTTAACCCAAAAACAAACCTTAGAACAACACAATGTTTTTAAAGATAAAGTTTTTACCATTATAGCGCATGATTTAAGAGCGCCTGTAGCAAATTTAAAAAACATCTTCAATTTGCTTGATGATGAACTTATTTCTGACGAAGAATTTATTTACTTGAAAAAAAGTTTAAACGATCAAGTAAGTTCTCTCAGTCTTTTGCTAGACAATTTACTTTTATGGGCAAGGAATCAAATGGAATCGGGTTTTGTTACTAATAAAACTGCTGTTTCTGTCAATAAGTTAATTGAACGAAACAAATTAATTTTTAGAGATACTCATTTAAATACTTAAATTGCAAAAGCAAATAAATATAGATGGATAAGCATACAGGTCAAGGCATAATAGAGTATTTTGATAAATTCAAAACAGATTTAGATTGTTTAGAATATTTATCTAA
>JBGSBN010000176.1:0-7267 GCA_041730515.1 Methylacidiphilales bacterium
GACTGTTTTGTGTTTCAATAATTGTATGAATAATTTAACTGAAATAGAAATTGACAGAATCATAGAAATGGCTTGGGAAGATAGAACACCTTTTGATGCCATTAAATTTCAGTTTGGTGTAAGCGAAGCTGAGGTAATTAAACTAATGCGCAATCAATTAAAACCAAGCAGTTGGAGACTTTGGCGTAAAAGGGTTAATCAAGGCGTTTCGCAAAAACATGCTAAAAAACGTAATCCTGAAATTGATCGTTTTAAATGCACTTTACAACGACAAATTACGGGTAATAAAATGAGCAAGCGCTAAATGAAAGGTGTAAAAAAGCAACATTTGCCTTCTAAAATCTGTGTTACTTGCGGGCGTCCTTTCACTTGGCGAAAAAAATGGGAAAAAGTTTGGAATGAGGTGAAATATTGCAGCGATAAATGCCGAAATAAAGCTTAGTCTATGTTTTTTATAAAATACATAAAAAGTTTAAAATGTTTTTTGTATTAAACATATTTATGTATATTTGTTTTTTAAAATAAACAAAATATGGAAAAAGCTACTTATAAAACAGACGAATTAGAAATAAAACGGATGTTTAATAATTTTTTGCTGCGCATAAAAAGAACTAAAGTTGAATATGTTAGAAACCTAATCAATGAAATAAATTGGAACGATAGGTTTATTGCGATTAAAGGCCCACGCGGTTGTGGTAAAACTACTTTTTTGCATCAATACATCAAACAAAATTTTGCATTAAATGAAAGCATTATTTACGTTTCGCTCGATGATGTTTTTTTTAGTAATAATCGTTTAATTGATTTTGTAGATGATTTTGTGGCCAATGGAGGTACACATTTATTTTTAGACGAAGTACATAAATATCCAACTTGGAGTTTGGAGCTTAAAAGTATTTACGATAACCATATTGATTTAAAAATTATTTTTACCAGTTCTTCGGTTTTAGAAATTTATAAGGGTAGTGCCGATTTAAGCCGCAGAGTAGTTGCTTACGATATGGAAGCACTTTCGTTTAGGGAGTTTATTTTACTCAATAATGGCATCAATTTACCTATTATTTCTTTACCCGATTTATTGAAAAATCATATTGCATTAGCACTTTCTATTTCTGAAAAAATAAAGATTATTCCTGCGTTTAAAAATTATTTAGAACATGGTGTTTACCCATTTTTTACAGAAGGTAGCAGCAGTTATTTGCACAAATTGGGCAATACAGTAAACTTAATTTTAGAAACTGACTTGCCAGCTGTTTATAATATGGAATATAAAAATGTATTTAAGCTCAAAAAACTCCTTCATTTTTTAGCTGTTTCAGGTCCGTATAAGCCCGATATTACTAAGCTTGCTGCGCAATTAGAAATTTCGAGAAATACACTTTTAGCCTTTTTAAATTATTTACATACAGCCAAATTGATTAACTTACTTAAAACCGATAAAGGTGCTGAAAGTATTTTAACCAAACCCGAAAAAATTTATTTAAACAATACCAACTTGATGCATGCTTTGGCAGGTGAGCCAAACGATATTGGCGCAGTTCGCGAAGTTTTTTTCTTTAATCAATTGGCAGTAAAACATACAGTTAGGTTTACTCCAACGGGCGATTTTTTAATTGATAATAAGTTTCTTTTTGAAGTAGGTGGTAAAAACAAAACTTTTAACCAAATAAAAGACTTAACAAATGCTTATTTGGCCATTGATGGGGTGGAGTTGGGGATGGGTAATAAAATCCCTTTATGGATGTTTGGTTTTAGTTATTAGTTAAATATTCAAAATTCCTTACTTTCGAATTTTTATAAAATAATGAAAAAGACCTTCCTTAAACTATCATTTGCCTATTGCCTATTGTTCATTGCCTATTACTCACAGGCGCAAACCAATTATGCTAAAATGGTAAATCCATTTATAGGCACTGGTGGGCACGGACATACTTTTCCGGGCGCGGTAGCTCCTTTTGGAATGGTGCAGTTAAGTCCAGATACGCGCATAGATGGCAGTTGGGATGGTTGCAGTGGATACCACGAAAGCGATTCTATAATTTATGGATTTAGCCATACCCATTTAAGTGGAACTGGTTGCAGCGATTATGGCGATATTATGATTATGCCTATGATGGGTGAATCGAGTTTTGATAATAAAAAATATTCATCTAAGTATTCTCACCAAAATGAAAAAGCAAATGCTGGTTATTATAAAGTTCATTTAGATGATGATGATATTGATGTGGAATTGACTACAACAACTCGAGTTGGTATGCATAAATACACGTTTAATAAATCGGGTAAAATGAATATTATTTTAGATTTATTGCATCGCGATAAGTTGTTAGAAGGAAACATAAAAATAGTTAATGGCACCACTATAGAGGGTTATAGAAGAAGTGAAGCTTGGGCAAAAGATCAAATAGTTTTTTATAGAATTGAATTTTCAAAACAGTTTGTTGGAAGGTCATTACGAAGTGATGGAAAAATAACAGTTAACGCAGGTGCATTTGAATTTGATGTAAAAAAAGGCGAGCAAATTTTTGTAAAAGTTTCCATAAGTGGGGTAGATGAAGAAGGCGCTAAAAAGAACATGATAGCGGAACTTCCTCATTGGAATTTTGAAAAGGTGAGAACCGATTGCGAAGCTTTATGGAACAAAGAATTGGATAAAATCCAAGTAAAAGGTGGCACTACCGACCAACAAGTAATTTTTTATACCGCACTTTACCATTGCTTTATTCATCCAAGTATTTACAACGATGTGGATGGAAGATACCTTGGCCGTGACATGAAAATTCATAAAGCAGAAGGTTTTAATTATTACACCGTTTTTAGTTTATGGGATAATTTTAGGGCTTTGCATCCTTTGTTTAATATAGTGCAACGTGAACGAAACTTAGATTTTATTAAAACCTTTTTGGAGCAATACAAACAAGTAGGCCGTTTGCCAATGTGGGAACTAAGCAGCAACGAAACCAATTGCATGATAGGCAACCATGCCATTAGTGTGATAGCCGATGCGTATGCCAAAGGAATAAGAGGTTTTGATGTAAAACTAGCCATTGAAGCTTGCGAAAAAACTGTCAATATCGCCCATTTAGGAATGCCTGAATTTAGAAAAAAAGGATATTTGGAAGTAGAAGATGAACACGAAAGTGTAAGTAAAACTTTGGAGTATGCTTATAATGATTGGTGTATAAAAAACATGAAATCAAAGTATAATTACATTTATAACAGTAAAGAAGCTAAGATTCTAGATTCTTTAAAACCAAATGCATGGAAAGAAATTTACGATGTAGATGCTAAATTTATGCGCCCTCGTTCTAATGGAGGTTGGTACAGTCCGTTTAATCCATCTGAGGTAAATAACCATTTTACCGAAGCCAATTCTTGGCAATATTCTTTTTTTGTTCCGCACGATGTTTACGGAATGATTTATTATTCTGGAGGAAAAGAAAAATTCGAGAAAAGATTGGATGATTTATTCAATGCTTCTACTAAAACAAGTGGAAGAGAACAAGCTGATATTACAGGATTAATTGGGCAATATGCACATGGAAACGAACCAAGTCACCACATGGCTTATTTGTATAATTATATTGGCAAACCAGAAAAAACGCAGCAACGAGTGAGTCAGATTTTGAAAGAAATGTATGCCAATGCGCCTGATGGATTAGCTGGAAATGAAGACTGTGGGCAAATGAGTGCTTGGTATGTAATGAGTGCAATGGGTATTTATGATGTATGTCCAGGAGGCGATGATTATAATTTTGTAAATTCAATATTTGATGAGGTTTCATTTTTAATAGATGATAACAAATTGAAGATTTTTAAACAACCAAATTTGTTGCAAATTCAAAAATTAAATTATGGAAAAATATTGTCGATTGATATGAAAGAAGGAGATGATAATATTTATAGATCAGATATTTTATTTAAATCAAATATGGACTGTACACTTTTAAGAATAAATCCTAAAAATAGCAATGATGTATACTTAAAAAATGAAATTACTCTTTATGGGAATTACTTAGATAATGGAATCCTTGTTGTGGATACTATTTACAATATAAAAACAAGAAATTTAGAAGGAGATTCTTACTTAAAAGCTCCACTCATTTTATCAAACACCAGAAATTTTAAAGATAGTTTGCAATTAACTGTCAAAACATTCAACGATTATTACTCAAAAATATATTTAATCAATACCAAAGGCGATACTTCATTGTTGGTTAAAGAAAATGCCAATGATTTGAATTTAACCATTAATCAAGCTACCAATATTTTGGTAAAAAGTTACAATAATTGTGCGGTAAGGGAAGATGGAAAAGGTTGCAAAGACAGTTCTTATGCTTTTGCATCGTTTTATAAAATTCCTCATAACTGGACTGTAAAACTGAATTGTAAATACAATAAACAATACACTGCTGGTGGCGATGCAGGCATTATTGATGGTTTAGCTGGTTATAAAGATTGGCGCAAAGGTGGTTGGCAAGGTTACCAAAGTGAGGATTTTGAAGCCATAGTTGATTTACAACAAAAGAAAGAAATCAGTGAAATTTCGTCTAATTATTTGCAAGATTCTCGCTCATGGATTTTACTACCAAAAGAAGTAGAATATTTTGTGTCAAATGATGGCCTCAACTTTAAAAGTGTTGGAATATTGAATCATAATTTGGCTTGGAATACGGAAGAAACATTTACCAAAAACTTTAAATACCAATTACCTAAAAAAGTAAAAGCCCGTTACATAAAAGTAGTGGCTAAAAACTTTGGTGTTTTACCTCAAGGACATCAAGGTGCGGGTGGCGATGCCTTTATTTTTGTGGATGAAATAGAGGTGAAGTAGTTGTTAGTTGATAGTTGTTGGTTGTCAGTTGACAGACTTTGGTTTTTCAACTGATTTATTATTAATCACACTTAGACAAGCTCAGTGTCCGTAGTCATTGAGCATTTCAAATGCGGTCATTGAGCTTGTCGAAATGATTTGCTGAATGCATTTTAAAGTCTATCCGAAACTGTATTTATAACATTTGATTGTTAAATATCGAAATTGAAAATTATAACTAAATAATTAATTCATAATTCAACATTCATAATTCAAAATTACTTCGCTTGCGTAATCGCTTCGTATTTGGTGGCATTGGTAATATCTAATTCGTTTAATAAGTCAACCACTTTAGGTTTTTCAATGGCTGTTGCCCCTTTGTAAATATTAATTATTTCATCGCGTTTGGCATCAAAAAATAGCAATAGCATTACTGTATTGGGTGCAATGGTATAAACTTTTTTTACTTCTTCTAATGCTTTAAAAATTTGTTTTCTGGCTTCCAATGGCTTCTTTTGAAAAACATCCATCCCTTTTCTGTGGTAGATATAATAAGCAGTTCTTATAGGTCTGAAACGTTCGTTTAAAATATTATCAATTAAGTTATAGCGTGTTCTTAAATTTCGTCCAAAAGCGGTCCAACCTGCACCAGCTCCTTTAGCTTGTGCAAGCGAAAGTATTTGTGCCGATTTGTTAAAATAAGGTGTTCCACCTTCGGGCGAAAAACTATCATAATCAAGGCCTAGCGCATAATAACAATAAAATGCCAACAGCCCTGTAATTTCAGTTCCATATTGCCCATCAATATAATCAAAACGTTGTTGGTCTAAATAAGTAAAGTTAAAATTTTCGTCTCTAAAGTTTAATAAAATGGTATTGTAATTACTGCCATAAACAGGCCTTCTGCATTGAATCATAGCCACAGCAGTGATGGCACCACTGGTTTGATCGTAAGCCGAAGGAATAATTTCAATACTTAAATCAAACAACTCATTAGGCATTACTTTATCTAAACACCATTTTTGATTTGAAATAAATGTTTTAATATCTTGTTCTAATCTTCTAAAAATACTTCTATCAGTAATTTCAATCTGATTATCGGTAACTCTTACTTGAACATTAAAGTCGGGTTGAGCTTGCGCTAATAAGCTAATAAACAAGCAAATAATAAAAAGTAATTTACGCATGTAGGTTTTGAATTGTTTTAACTACTTCATTAACGATATCAATGGCAACATCGTGTTTCGATTTTAATTGATAAGCTAATTTTTCACCATTATTTTTTAAAATAGTAATTTGGTTGGTATCATGTCTAAATCCTGCGCCCGGTGTTTGCATAGAATTTAACACTATAAAATCAGCATTTTTTTCTTTTAACTTTTTTAAAGCATTGGCTTCTTCATCGTTGGTTTCAAGAGCAAAACCAACCACTATTTGTTTATTGGTTTTTAAATGGCCAATATGTTTTAAAATGTCTTTGGTCTTTTTTAACTCAATGGTTAAGCCATCGTCATTTTGTTTTTTTATTTTTTTATCAGCTACGTCTATAGGTGTATAATCAGCCACTGCAGCACTCATAATAGCTAAATCAGTATTTGTAAAATGCTCAATTACAGCATTAAACATTTGTTCTGCTGAACGAACATTGATTCTGGTAATATTTGCATGATGGTTTTTTAAATCAACTGGGCCAGCTATTAAAGTTACCAAAGCACCTCTATTTGCCAATTCTTCGGCTATAGCAAAACCCATTTTGCCACTTGAATAATTACCTACAAAACGCACTGGATCAATATTTTCGTATGTTGGTCCGGCAGTAATTAAAGCTGTTTTACCAATTAAATCTTGCTTCGAAATAAAATGTTTTTCAATAACAGCAACTATTTCTTCTGGTTCAGCCATTCGGCCTTTGCCACTTAAGCCACTAGCTAGTTCACCTTCGTTGGCATCTATTAATATATTGCCATACGATTGCAGTTTATTAATGTTGGCAGTAGTGCTTGGGTGCACAAACATATCCAAATCCATAGCAGGTGCAAACATTACAGGGCATTTAGCCGAAAGATAAGTTGCAATAAGCAAATTATCACAAATGCCATTTGCCATTTTAGCCAAAGTATTGGCACTAGCTGGCGCTACAACTATTAAATCTGCCCAAAGTCCAAGTTCTACATGATTGGTCCACTCGCCATTTTCATTTAACACAAAATTGCTGTAAACAGGATTTTTGCTTAAAGTACTTAAGGTTAGGGGTGTAACAAAATCTTGTGCACTTGGCGTTAAAATTACTTTTACTTCAGCGCCTTGTTTTATTAGTAACCTAAGCAAAAAAGCCGCTTTGTAGGCGGCTATGCTGGCACTAATGGCTAAAATTATTTTTTTATTTTTCATATTACTCTTTAAAAAAGAAGTAAATTTTGGTATGAAAAAAATTAGAATTGTTTTCCAGTTCCT
>JBGSBN010000177.1:0-7256 GCA_041730515.1 Methylacidiphilales bacterium
TACGGCAAGTGTTTTTCATAAAAAATATATAACTAGTTATTACTAGGAAGTTCTACAATATCAAGCCAATAAGTACCAAGTGTTTTCATTACATTTATCATACCTTCAAAAGTAACAGGTTTGGTTATAAATGAATTTACTCCCAAATCGTAAGTTCTTATAATATCTTCTTCTGCTTTGGAAGTAGTTAAAATTACTACAGGAATACGTTTCAAATGCTCATTCGATTTAATTTCTTTCAATGCTTCTCTTCCATCTTTTCTTGGCATATTTAGGTCTAATAATATTAAGCCAGGAGCTGGATATTTGCTTTTATCTGAATAATCACCTTTGTTGTGCAAGTAGTCCATTAAAAATTCTCCATCTTCTACAAAATGAACAGTGTTTTTTACCCTGCTTTCTATCATAGCTTCGCGGGTTAACATTCTATCTTCTTCATCATCTTCGGCTATTACTATATGAATACTTTTTGCCTTTAAATCCATTTTATTTAGTTGTTAATGCGTGATAATTTAATTATAAATGTGGTGCCAACACCTAGTTGGCTTGTAAATGTAATATTTCCTCCATGTCTAGTAGCTATTTTTTTACATACTGCTAATCCAATTCCTGAACCATCGTATTTATTGCCATTCAATCGCTGAAAAATAGTATATACTTTTTCTGAATATTTTTCGTCAATACCAATTCCGTTGTCTGCTATAAAAATCTCTACAAACTGGGCGTTCACATCATTGGCAATAATATTTATTTCCATATTCCTTTCTTTTTGTTTAAACTTAATGGCATTGCTAATCATGTTTTGAAACAATTGACGCATTTGGGTTTCATCTCCTAAAATAACTGGCATTTTTTCAACGTTAATTTTGGTGTTTGTTTTTTCAATTAGTAATTCCAAATCTTCTAAAACATCTTTCAAAACTATATTTAAATCCATTCTATCAAAAGTTGCAGTTTTGCTAGAAATTCTTGATAATTCTAATAAATCATTAATTAGCCTTTGCATTCTGTTGGATGCATTAATAATGCGCTGCAAATAGTCTTTACCTTGCTCGCTTAATGCAGCAAATTCCGATTTTTGAAGCCTATCGGCAAATGCCTGTACCTTGCGCAATGGTTCCTGTAAATCGTGCGATGATATGTAGGCAAAATCTTGTAAGTCTTTATTGCTTTGTTCTAGTTTTTTGCTATAAGCTTCTATATCGTCTTGGGCTTTTTTAAGTGCCGAAATATCATGTAAAACGCCTGCAAAAAGTTTTCTTCCATCGTTTACCTGAACATCGCATACACTTAAAAAAAACGGAAAAATGGTTCCATCCTTTCGTTTGCCTTCTACTTCGCGCCCTATGCCAATTATTTTTTTCTCTCCAGTATCTAAATGATGTTTTAAGTAACCATCATGGTTAGTTCTATCGGGCTCAGGCATCAAAATTTTTATATTCTGACCAATCATTTCTGTTTCCATAAACTGAAACATTTTGGTTACTGCGGCATTTGTCGATTCAATAATTCCTCGTTCGTCAATTACAATCATTCCGTCTACAGCGTTGTTAAATATGGCACGTAGCGTTTCCTCACTTATCAAAATTTTTGATTGTTTTTCCATTCAATAGCAAATATCAAAAACTATTTTTAAATAAATAGCACTAAGTTTAAAATTAAAATTAGGTATTTTACTTATAAATGTAATTTTTTGTTCAATTAGCGTAATTATCCTTCTGATAATAAGTGTATTGTTGTTTATTTTGAAATAATTATAGTGGCAATGCAGCGTTCCAAATGTTATAGCTGTCAAATGAATATTGAGTTTAAAAAATTGCCTTTAATATTGAAGCATAAAAAATCGGGAATTACCGATCATGAACTAGTACAACGGTGTATTAATAATGATGCTGTTGCTCAAAAAATGTTTTTTGAGCAATATGCGCCTATGCTTTTAGGTGTAAGTTTTAGGTATGCCAATTCCGAAGCTGAAGCCCACGAAATTTTGCAAATAGGTTTTATTAAAATATTTAACAGTCTTTCTAAATTTCGTTTTGAATCAAGTTTGGCTACTTGGCTTACAAGGGTAATGATAAACACTGCACTCAATTATTTAAAAGCAAATGAAAAGGTAAAATGGGAAGCCAATATTGAATCCATTTATGAAAACAACGATTTTGTGGTGGAACAATTACATCACATTGATTTAAAAGTTTTGATGGATTGTATCCAACAATTGCCAACAGGCTATAGAATTGTACTCAATATGTTTGCCATTGAAGGTTACTCTCATAAGGAAATAGCCGAAGAATTAAACATTACCGAAAGCACCTCTCGCTCTCAGTTTGCAAGAGCTAAAGTATTGCTCGAAAAAAAATTATTAACCCTTGGATTTGATATTAAAAGGTATGCAGAACGATAAATTTAACAACATATTGAAAGATAGAGCCAAAGAGTTTGTTTTATTACCCAATGCAAACGCTTTTGAAAATATGGTGGCTTATCGTAAAAAAGCTAAACGCAAACGTATTGTTGTTTTTATGGTATTTCTTGCCTTTTTAATGAGCTTTGGAACAACAGTTTTTTTCATAAATAATAAACATAGAGAACGAATTGAATCAAATAAAACTGTTACATTAAAAAGTGAACCCAATTTATCAAATAAACCTAAAATAGCTGAAAAGATAATAAAGAAAAGTACTGGTAAAATTATTATGGAACGAAGTAATAAACCCCTAAACATTTACAAGCCAAATGACGTTGATTCTGCACCTGAAATGTTAAATGATATTAAAGCCAAACAAGGTAATTTAAATATTGTTACCTCAGCTAATGAGGTTAATTTAAATAAAAATGAATCAATATTTCACGATGAAAATTTACAAGAAATAAAAAAATTAAAAGTTTATCAAGATACTGCTTTACTTGTAAAAAAAGTTATTGATAGCAATAATGCAGATACTAATTTAACTGATGAAGAATTTTTAGCGAAGGCTATCAATGATACACTAAGTGCTGCTTTAATAGCAAACAATGTTGCTTCAAGTAAAATTAATTACAAAACTAAAGAGCCTATTCATTTGAGTTTATCTGTATTCAATTACTACATGCTTTTGAATAAGGCTTACAACGGAGCTGATAATAATTTAATAAACAGTATTTTTGGTTTAGATTATAACGAACAAGCCAATCAATCGTATTCATTGGGTTTCCTTTTTGGTTTAACTCGTAAAAAGATAAGTTTAAAAGTTGGTTTTGCTTATAATAATGTTCAATTTGATAAACTTTTTATCCCATCTGATTCTATGGTAACTGGAGCTAATGTAAAAAAAGAATCCTTGGTAAACGATTTTGGGTATAACATAAATGTTATTGACCAATCGCTTTCGTTTGTTGAAATGCCTATTTTGTTGGGTTACACCATTGGGAGTAAAAAAGTTAATTACACCTTTGAAACTGGTTTGGCCTTTCAGTATTTAACGCAAACCAATACTTATTTGCTAACTTCCGATGTTAATGGATTTAGTTATAACACTAGGAATGATGCAGGCAATAATAGATTCAATCAATTTCAAATTGCTGGTCAATTTTCTTTTTTGATAAATTATAATTTAACTAGACATATTTCTATTTATGGTGGGCCTATCACTAAGTTTCATTTAGGTCAATATTTTAAACAAGAATTTACAGATAGAAGTGCCCCAATTTATTTGGGATTAAACACTGGAATAAATTTTAAATTTTAGTGCAGCATTTTTAAATTTAGTTATGTCTAATCCATAAACAATTAAACAAATGATATTTATGAAAAAGTTAATTTTAACAATGAAGCCAATTGTGTTATTGGCAATGATTTTAAGTTTAAGCCTTTCAAGCTGCAAAAAAGGATGGTGGGGCTATGATGATGAAAATGGCAATGGAAACGGTGGCGGTGGCAATGGCGCAAGCACAGCAGCTAAAGGAACTGTTGTTTATCAAGGATGTGGTTTAAGTATTTATGGTAAAAGTTTATGGATTAAATTAGATGATGGAACTTTATTACAACCTTGTGCGCAATCGTTTCAAACATTATGTCCTTTTGTTTTACACGAAGGAGATAGGGTAGATTTAAAATACCATAAATATACTGGAAATACACAAAGTTTTGAAATTTACTGTAAAATGGCCTATTTCCCTTTTACCAAAGCCACCATTGATTTTATAAATGTTTTAAATGATAATAATTGTAAAATAATTGATTTCCCAACTAATTATGATAAGCTAAATACTGCGAACACTAATATAATGAGTGCTAATATTGAAGGAAGTAAATTAACTTTAAAAATTGGTTTTGGAGGTTGCAGCAATGCAGCTAAACAACGATTTAAATTAGTTGCTAAACCAACTGTAGATTCTGATATGATGACTTATGAAGTTAAGTTAACAGATGAAAAAGAGGAGCTATGTCAAGCTTATTTTACTGATGATATTTGTTTTGATATTGCTCCAATGAAACATTTAATTGACGGAAAAGTAAGAATTAGAATTGTTGGATTTGATAAGGAGTTTATTTTCTAGAAACAAGATTTTCAAAAAAAGCTACTTCAAACTGTTGTAGCTTTTTTTATGCCCTCATGCAAGTAGTTTGCTTTACAATGGTATCAATCCACTGTTTTTGTTTGGTATCGTCATAATATTTGGCAGGCGTTTCTAGCTTGCAAAATCTAATATTTTTTTGTTTACAATACGCAGCAATTTGAACTATTTGTTGCTTGGCATTGGCTATTCCATTAAAGGTTTTTCGGGTAAAATAAACAGCTTTAAGGTTTGGCAAACTATCAATTAGTATGTTTATATTTTTCCATTCAAAAGCATGGTTATCAATAAAGGTATCATCTAAATTATTTTCTTCACCTTCGGGTACATCAAGTGTTGCTATGATATCGGCAAAATCAATTTTGTATTGAGCCATAAATGCCTTTTTAGCCTCTAAATTTGATTCCTTTAAGCTAGAAAGGCCAAAACTAATAGGTAATAAATGCCAAAGAAAATTACGAGGTTTTCCGTAAAAAAAGTCAGCGCCATCGACTATATCGTGACTAAACGTTCCTAAAATTAGAATTTCGGCTTGTGTATTAACTTGGTAGTTTTTAAATTTATTTTCTACAATTGGCATTATATAAAATTGGAATAAATTGTTGTAAAAAAAAGTCTGTCAAAAACAATGGTTGACAGACTTTTCGATAGTATTAATCAAATTTATGATGTGCTGATTTTTTTAAATCTTCAGTGCTCAATGATTTGAAATATTCGTAAGTTATTTTTAACCCTTCTGCCCTACTTACCTTTGGTTCCCAGCCCAATATTTCCTTGGCTTTGGTAATGTCTGGTTTACGTTGTTTGGGATCATCGGTTGGTAAAGGTTTTGATACTAATTTTTGGTTAGTACCAGTCAATTTTATTATTTCTTCACCAAACTCTTTGATGGTTATTTCGTTTGGATTGCCAATATTTACTGGATGCGCATAGTTACTTAATAGCAATCTATAAATTCCTTCTACTAAATCGTCAACATAACAGAATGCTCGAGTTTGTGAGCCATCGCCAAACATGGTTAAATCTTCGCCTCGTAAAGCTTGTCCAATAAATGCTGGTAAAACCCTTCCGTCATTTAGGCGCATACGTGGACCATAAGTATTAAAAATACGTACAATACGAGTTTCTAATCCATGATAAGTATGGTATGCCATGGTAATGGCTTCTTGAAAACGTTTGGCTTCATCGTAAACACCACGCGGGCCAACAGGGTTTACATTTCCCCAATACTCTTCCGTTTGCGGATGAACCAATGGATCGCCATAAACCTCCGAGGTAGAAGCTATTAATACTCGTGCTCCTTTATCTTTAGCTAAACCTAAGCAATTATGAATACCTAAAGAACCCACCTTTAATGTTTGGATTGGAATTTTTAAGTAATCAATTGGGCTTGCAGGACTAGCAAAATGTAGGATATAATCTAATTGGCCAGGAACATGAATAAATTTACTTACATCGTGGTTATAAAACTCAAATGTTTCTAATTTAAATAAATGTTCAATATTTTTTAAATCGCCAGTTATTAAATTATCCATACCAATTACATGGTAACCTTCTTTAATAAAACGATCGCAAAGATGAGAGCCCAAAAAGCCCGCAGCGCCTGTAATTAAAACTCTTTTTTTACTCATTTTTTTATTTCTTATTGGCCAAAGCCATCGTAGCTATTTTTATAAAAACAAATAATCCATAGCTTCATAAAAGTATGGATTATTTTCTTATTGAAATATTAGTTGGTTTTTACACCAATACAATAATAATCAAAACCTAACTCCTTCATTTCTGCAATATCATAAATATTACGTCCATCAAAAATGGCATTGCCTTTCATTAGTTTTTTTACAACTTGGAAATCTGGCGAGCGGAAATCAGGCCATTCAGTTACAATTAATAATGCATCTGCATCAATTAAAGCATTATTTTCATTTTTAGTGTATTCAATTTGCTCACCTAAAATATGTTTAGCTTCTTTCATAGCCACTGGATCGTATGCTTTTACATTTGCACCAGCTGCCAATAGTTTTTCAATAATAACTAATGATGGAGCCTCGCGCATATCATCGGTTTTTGGTTTAAAAGATAGGCCCCACATAGCAAAAGTTTTTCCTTTTAAATTGCCATTAAAGTGCTTAATAATTTTATTGAATAAAACTGATTTTTGTGCTTCGTTAACAGATTCAACAGATTCTAAAATTTGCATGGTGTAACCGTTGTCTTTAGCTGTTTTAATTAATGCTTTTACATCTTTAGGAAAACAACTTCCACCATATCCAATTCCAGGGTAAATAAATTTATTTCCAATACGGCCATCACTACCAATTCCTTTACGAACCATGTTTACATCAGCACCCATTATTTCACATAAATTAGCAATATCGTTCATAAAGCTAATTTTTGTAGCAAGCATGCTGTTTGCAGCATATTTGGTCATTTCTGCACTTGGCACATCCATAAAAATAATTGGATGACCATTTAATAAAAATGGCTTGTATAATTTGCGCATCATGTCTTCAGCTTGTTTGCTTTCCACACCAATTACAATTCTATCTGGTTTTAAGAAATCATCGATTGCTGCACCTTCTTTTAAGAATTCAGGGTTAGAAGCTACTGCATAAGGAACATCAACTCCACGTTTGGTAAGCTCTTCTTGAACAGCAGCTTTTACTTTTTGAGCAGTACCAACTGGCACTGTACTTTTG
>JBGSBN010000178.1:0-7255 GCA_041730515.1 Methylacidiphilales bacterium
GAATTATTAATAGATAACTGATTTACACTTAAAGGTGCGTTGGTAAAGCTTAAATCATCTAAAATTAAACGGGTGCCTTCAGTAACATTACCAAAACCGCTTGAATAAATAAAAATACTTGCGCTATCAGGCATTTGATTCTCAACCTCATATTGAATAGGAATGGATAATTTAGAGTAGTCTTCGTTTTTGCCACCACCAGTATAGTTTCCTGCACCTAAAAATTCACCATTTTTCATAATTGTAATTTGAACAAAAAATGAATCATTGCCTGCGGGATAATATTTATAATAAAGATCTAAACTACTTGGTTTTGCGTTTATTTTAAATTTAGGATTAAACTCCTGAGTTAAAATATTCATGGTGCCAGAAGTAATTGAAGCCCCTGTTTTTTGTTCGCTTGTATCTGGCACGTTTTCAAGTTCAATGGCAAATGAGCCTGTTCTTGAATCAGTTGTTTTTTTAATAGGTAAAGCGCCTGTTGAAGTAAATGCAAAAACGATATTGTTGGTAATCCAATTATTAGGATCTTGAAACTGTTTGATTCCAAAATTACGAGTTTGCCATTGTTCAAATGAAGGATTTGGGATTTGTGCTTTTACTTTAATAGCAGATAATAAGATAATTCCGCCTAAGAATAAATGTTTAATTGTTTTCATTGTTTTTAGATTATTTATTTGGTTATACTACTAAAACAATTTAACTGGCCTATTACCCCCACTCCATTTTTATTTATTTATGTAATTAGCTGTTTTTAAAGCAATTATTTTAAAAAAAATATTTTTTCTGTTATTTCATTTCATTCATATAGGGGTATTTAATTATTCAACTGTTAAATAGACATAACCATAAATAATAATATAAAAATGAAAAAAACGTTTATTGCTGTATCAGCACTTTTAGTAATGATTGTGGCTTGTAAAAAAGATAGCCAAACAACAAGTCCAACAACTACAGAAACATTGTTTCAAAAAAATAACCGAATCATCACTTCATCAAGCTGGAAGGCAGATTCAACCATTATTCTTAACAATGGCATTGTTGTAAAAAATCAACTTGATTCATGCTTGAGAGACGATGTTCACACCTTTAGTTCAAATCAATTTTATATAATTAATAAAGGAACAATTGATTGTTTTGAAAATGAAAACAAAATTGATAGTTTAAAATGGGAGCAAACTCGTGCAGGTGATTCAATTAAATTTAAAGGAATTGATTTACCTTACATCATTAATTATAAATTGAAAGTAACCAGCGATACCCAGTTTGAAATATCAAACAAGGATGGTTTTACTGAAGAAATAATTATTTACAAAAAGAAATAATTATTGATTGAAGTTAATTTTAAAAAGAGGTTGTTTTAAAAAACAACCTCTTTTTTTATTTAAGTTATTGATTGAAATTTTATGAACAAATTAGGCTAAATAATTTAGGTAGTTATTGATTGGTCAATTAGTAACTAGGCAGGTTGGTTTATTAAAATAAAAAAAGTGAAAATAAAATCAATTAAATTCACTTTTATGGTAATACTTAAATTAAACTTTTTAGCACCAAATTTTATAAAATAAAATAATAGTATTAAGGTAAGGCAATACATTTTTACGCAATAAAGCCAAAGCTTTCCCGATTTGATTTTCTACTGTTTTAACTGACACATTCATGGTTTCAGCTATCTCTTTATAACTTAAATTTTCAAACCTACTTAATTTAAAAGTAAGCTTACATTTTTCGGGTAAAAGTTCTATGGTTTCGCTAATTTTATCACTTAATTGTTTAGTATTTAAATTAGCTTCAATTAAATTGGTCGAAAGGGTTTCACTGTTTTCCATTTCATCGTTTAACCAATTTTTGCGTTCATTTACTTTTAAAGTATTAAAACATTGATTGCGAACGGCCATAAACAAGTAAGCCTTAAAAGAGGAAGTTTCTTCTAAGGTAGCTCGTTTATCCCATATTTTTATAAAAACATCTTGCACTATATCTTCGGCTTGTTCATTGCTTTTTAAAATATTACGCGCAAATTTTACCAACGAAGCGTAATGAGATTTAAATAAGGTTTCAAAAGCTTTTTTATCGTCTTGCTTCATTTGCCTGAGCAATTCAGCATCTTTACTTAATTGAGGTTGAAGTATATCCATTAATTACACCCCTTTCCTGAAAATACAATTTGGTTATTTTTTTTAGTGTAAGTAATTGATAAAATTTTACTTACATTATCCAAAACATTGACTAGTGTTGCATTTTCAAACTGACTTGTGATGTGGCAATTATTTAGCAATTCATTGTCGGTAGAAATTTGCACACCATAATAATGTGCTATATCGGCTAAGGCTTCGTTTAATGGTAAATTGTTAAATACCAGTTTATTTTCTTTCCAAATAATTTCGTTAATATCAAACTGCGATAACTTGTTATTATTCCCTTTTTCGTCTATCACAGCACTTTCCAAAGCAGTTAATATTTGATTTGCATTTGTTTTATTCGATTTAAAATTAACCTTTCCGGTAGAAACTGATAATTTTACGCTACTTGATGAGTCGAAGGCAATTAAGTTAAATGATGTTCCAAGCACTTTTGTAACTGCATTTTTCGATTTAATAATAAATGGCTTTGATGGATTTTTTACAACCTCAAAAAACGCTTCACCATTAAGTGTAAGTTTTCTTTCATTGTCCGCTTCTTGATAGGTTAATTTAGAATGGCTATTTAACCAAACCGCGCTACCGTCAGGAAGGTTAATTTGTTGTTTATCGGTATTTGAAGTAAATGCAACTAACTGACTTTCATTAAAATAAACTCTACTAATTAGAATACTAAAACCCAATACAAAAATAAAAGCAGCAGCTATTTTTGCCAAAAAGTTTAGTCGAATAATTGGGGCTTTGGTGGTTAATTTTGGAGCCACATTTTCCCAAGCCCCATTGGTATCTATTGCTTCAGAACCATCGATAGAATTATCCCAAATTTTTTCAAATTCTTTAAAATAAATTTCATTTTTTTCATCGCTTTTTCTCCATGCGGTAAGTGCTTCTTTTTCAAGATTACTCGCCTCATTTGCAAAGAATTTAGCAATGATTTCAATTATTTCGTTCTCTTTCATAAAGTATATAACAATTTAAAAAAACTCCACCCCTATTGAATGTTAAATTTTTTTGGAGTTGATAGGCTATAAGCAGCAATAACACCAATTTTATTACTCATATTACTATAAGTGATGGTTGGTTCGCTTATAGGAAAAATGTTTGAAAAATTAAAAATGCTTGTTGCATTACTATATAACATATAAGAATCACTGCAACTAACGCCTATGCATTCAATCCTAACAGGGTACAAAAATTCGTTGGGTTTTGATGCAAAAAGTTTTTTGGTAACCGATTCGTTGGTTTTTAAAACAAGCACTTTACTACTTGTTACTTCAGTTAATAAATTTCTACTCGAATCGTTGAAAACAATTAATGCTACAAACTTAGTATTCACCAAAAAATTAGATTTTAAAGTGCATTTGATAGTGGCATTATAAAAAAAAATATCGGCAATCGAACTATCAAATTGTAATTCAAAATCGAATGCTGGTTTTTGAGGAATAGTTACAAAACCAGTGGTTGTCTCACTCTCGTCAGAGGCTTTAAAATGGTACGTTTCGCCCGCCTTAATTACATTTGATAAGTAACTGCCATTGTAGTTAAAATTAAAGCTATCGTAAGCCAATGGAAAGGTTTTTCCATCGGTGCTTATTTGGGCATTTGCTTTGGTTGCATACACAGGTTCTGCTAAAACTGGCTTTCCAAAAATGGGCTGGGTATAACTTAAAGTAGCAGTAAAACTACTATCGCCTTCTCCCAAAAAAACTTCTGAAATCATCTTCTTTTTATAGGGCAAATTAATTAAAATTTCCTCTTCTCGTTCGCAACTTTGAAAAACCAAAATGGCAAAAAATATCAATAATAACTGTTTCATACGCTTCTTCTTTTTTAAAATTTAACTGACCAACTAATGGAAGGTATTATTGGAAATAAACTAAATTGTTTTACAACCGTATTGGGATTACTGCCTCCATTAGTATCACTTGTGGTTATCTGATAAAAAAATGGATTGGCTCTATTATAAGTATTATAAAGACTTAATTCAAAAGTGCTTAAAAACTTATTTTTAATTAAATAGGTGTATTGAAACGATAAATCAAGTCGATGATATGCCCTCATTCTATAGTTGTTTTTATTTTCATAATCGTAAATAACTAAACCAGGTACATTACCTGACTGAGGTGTATGATTAGACGCTCTAAATTGGCCAACGGGAATTGAAACAGGATACCCTGTCCCATAAATCCAATTTGCCGAAATAGAAAAACGTTTTTTTGTTTTGTAAACCAAATTGATTCCAAAATCATGCGTCCTATCGTAATTTGCTAAAAATTCATTTCCTCTATTTATCTCGTTAAACTGCATGGTAGTTCTTGAAAGCGTATAGCTAATTTGCCCTAAAAATCTAGTACCAGTTTTCCTTATCATCAATTCGCAACCTATTGATTTACTATTTCCTTGTGTTAATAAATCATTGGCATTATTCACCTGAATTTCGGGCGAAAACAAGGGTACCATTTGCAAAAAAGTAGCACCTTCTTTTAGCGAAGTTATGTTTTCCATGGTTTTATAATAACCTTCTATCCCTATCGAAAATTGACCTCCTAACATTTTATTTTTAAAAATTCCAGCTGTTATTAAATTAGCTCTTTGAGGTTTTAAATTATCATTACTTAATGTCCAAATATCGCTTGGAAAACCCAAATTATTTAATGATGAAATCAAATTTACGTATTGGTTCATAAGCGAGTAACTGCTATTAGCTGTCCAGTTGTATTTTAAACTATAAATAATACTTACTCTGGGTTCTGCCCTAAAATACCCCACATTGTTTTTAAAATAACTAAATCGCAAGCCACTAATAATTTTTAACTTATTAAATAAATTATTCTCAACTTCTGCATATAAAAAAGCATCAGATGCACTACTTCCCTCGCCTATCACTTTAGTTTGGTTGGTTATAAAATTATTGATAGAAACAAAAGGCTTTGTTTCGTGAAAGGTAACTCCTGCGCCAAACTTTAATTGGTGATTTGCTAAAAACAAATAATCAAAATCGGTTTTAAAGCTGTAATCTTTGATAGTTGAATTCAAAGTGGAAGTATTCGAATCAGATTGATTTCCAATAAAACCAAAACCAATTTGTGTTTTATAATTACTAATATTAAATGAAGTATTTGAAAATAATTTGTTTGAAAACTGCTGATTCCACCTAACCGAAAAGGTATTATTTCCCCAATTAATGCCATCATCTTTTTGTTGAGAAATTTTAAAATTATCATTTCCCAGATAACTGCTTATAAATAATTTACTCTTTTTGCCTATATTAAACGAAACTTTTCCATGCAAATCGTAAAAATAATAATTAAAAAGACTAACTCCATCGCTATTGCTAGTTAAACCAAAAAATTGGTCAAAAAAGGAACGCCTAGCCGAAAAAACAAAGGACGCTTTATTTTTAATTAATGGTCCCTCCAATAGTAATTTAGAGGCAATAAATCCCAACGAGGCTTCCCCACCAAATTTTTCTTTGTTTCCATCTTTTAAGCTCATATTTAATACCGATGATAACCTACCACCATATTTAGAAGAAAAGCCACCTTTTATTAACTCAGCATTCCGCAACTCATTGCCCGAAACCAATGATGATAATCCTAAAAAATGATAGGCATTGTAAATTACTGCATCATCAATCAAAACTAAATTTTGATCAGGACCACCTCCCCTTACATACATGTAACTATTACCTTCCGATCCTTTTTGAACGCCAGGCATTTGCATTAAATATTTTACCACATCTTTTTCGCCCAAAATCATGGGTACATTGCTAATCTCCTTAAGCGGAATATCTACTAAATTAAGTGTTTTGTTATTATTACTAACGGTAGATTTTATAATTATTTCGCCTAACTCAATATTAGATTTTAAAAACAAGTCAAGCTGCGTATTTTGATTTAAGTAAAAAAATTTGCTTTGAGAATTATAGCCCAAATAAGAGAATGAAATTTGATGAGTATCTGAAGGTAAAGTAATGGAATAAAATCCATAAGCATTTGAAACAGTTTTTATATTTAATGGCTCAATATGTATTACCACCCCAATTAAAAGCTCCCTTGTACCAAACTCGCGTAAGTAACCACTAATGGTATAATTGGTTATTTGTTTTTTGTATAATACTATGGAGTTTCCGCTTATTTGAAAAGTTACAGCTGTGCCTTTAAATAACACCTGCAAAACATTTTCAATTGACTGGTTTTGAATATGGAATGTTACCTTTTTGTTTAAATTTACCACATCAGAACTGTAGGCAAATTTTAAGTTATAGTTACTTTCAAGCTCCTTAATTATTTTACCAATTGGCTTATTTTGAGCAAGAATGGTAATTTGTTGAGCCAACACCACCTTAGTTCCCAAAAACAATAAAAGTATTAACAGGTATTTCATTTTACAGCAAATAAAACAATAGAAGTTTATAATAACAAAATTATAGCCACGCTAATTCTTTTTTTGACCAAACATTCATTTCTTTAACTTACTCCATGCAAAATATCCTAACTTATTTCACCAATTAAAGCTATTAATCTTTTATTCCCTTTATGTCCGTGGTTAGTGTCCCCACCAATCCACTTTTCCATTGGTGAGGATAAAAAAAGAAGACTAAAGTCTCCTCTTTCGCTTTGGCGAAATTAGCATTACGTTTCTGAACTGTATTAAACAATATTTCACCCTAGCTTTTCCAACCCAAAAGCGGGAATATTAACCGCACCATAAGCCCTGAAAGGGCGTAATAGTTAAACATAGGGTGCAGCCCTATGAAAAAAAACAAGGCAATTTCGTTAATGGAAAGGTATTTCTAATCCTAAGGAGATGTCTCCGGCATGACTATGAGGGGAGTTTAAAGTGCGAAGTTCGGAATGTTGGTTGCGGAGTAAAATTCAATTACGCCTAGCGAGACAACAATTAAACAATTAAACAATTAAACAATTAAACAATTTAATAATTTAATAATTTAATAATTTAACCTATTAACAATTCAACAATCACGCCTTGCGTAACAATAAATAAAAAAGGCCAGACAGTATCCCACAAAGTGTGTAAGTTGAAAAGTTAAGGCATGGAATTATATCCTAAGCCTTTCTTCAAAAATAACCATAAATTGGTTTAAAACAATG
>JBGSBN010000179.1:0-7158 GCA_041730515.1 Methylacidiphilales bacterium
CTTAGCCGCACCAGGGTTGGCTGAATTAGCCGACGAAGTGGGAGAGCTCAAAGTCGATAAAGCATGGCGTGAGCAAGTCGAAAAACTCGATGCGCTCGCCAGCTTCGTGCCGCAAGTACCATCCACTTTGCAAGCCCAATTGCGCGACTATCAACTAGAAGGTTTTCAGTGGCTAGCCAAGTTAGCCAAATGGGGCGTTGGTGCTTGTTTAGCAGACGATATGGGTTTAGGTAAAACCGTACAAACTTTAGCGCTGTTGGTGGATCGCGCACCGAATGGGCCCGCCTTGGTAGTCGCGCCTATTTCGGTCGCGATGAATTGGCAAAGTGAAGTTGCCCGCTTCGCCCCCACTCTAAAGATCCGCGCTTATCAGCAAGATCGCTCATTGAACGACCTCGGTGCGTTTGATATCGTGATCGCTAGTTATGGCATGTTGCAACAAGATGCAGCTGCCTTTGCCGCCCAACATTGGCATAGCGTGGTGCTAGAATGGATATTAAAATAAATGGTTTACGTTGGGAAATGGTTGAAGAAGCTTTAAACCAAGCTAAAGCTGGTCGTGAACATATTAGAAACGAAATGAATAAAACCATTTCGGCTCCTGCTAGCGATTTAAAACCACATGCACCACGTATTGAAACTTTATTGATTGATAAAGAATTTATTGGCGCTGTAATCGGACCAGGTGGTAAAATTATTCAAGGTATTCAAAAAGAAACTGGAGCTACCATTTCTATTACAGAAACTGAAAAGAATGGTGTAGTTGAAATTGCTTCAAGTAATGCAGATAGTTTACGCAGAGCAATGCAAATGATTAAAGGAATTGTTGCAGTTCCTGTTGTTGGCGATGAATACGAAGGTAAAGTTAAAAACATCATGGACTTTGGTGCATTTGTTGAGTTTTTACCTGGTAAAGATGGTTTATTGCATATCAGTGAAATTAGCTGGAACCGCATTGACAAAATGGACGGTGTATTACAACAAGGCGAAATCATTAAAGTAAAACTAATTGAAGTTGACAAAAAAACTGGTAAATACAGATTAAGCCGCAAAGCTTTATTACCAAAACCAGAGCCAACTCCTAAGCCAGAAACTCCAAAAGAGCCAACTGCGTAATATTGTAAATAACAAGGCATAAAAAAAGAGGTATTCTATTCTGAGTACCTCTTTTTTATTTTATAACAATACTAGTTTTATTCTCTGATTACCTTAATGCTTTGTTTGTTCATTCCATCAATACTAAGCATGTAAACTCCACTTTGAAGATTCTCTAAGTTTATAATAGTTTCTTCCAAATTTAGTTTACCACTTAATACTGTTTGCCCTATTAGGTTAGTAATAGTGTATTTTTTACCTCCAAAATTATTTCTATGAGTAATAGTTATGTTTGATTTAGCAGGATTTGGAAATACTTTTAAATTATTATCTAAACTTAAATTATTAATACCAACGCTTGTAATATTTACTGCTAAACTAGTTGAGTCAACACAACCATCATTATTTGTAATATTAGCTTTTACTATTCCATTACCAGAGTTTGACCAAATTAAATTTACTGTATTGGTTCCTTGTCCACTTTGTATTGTTCCATTGGTAACTGACCAATTATAAGTAGCATTCGGCTGGCTTGCTACAGAATATACAAATGGAACGGTTATAGAAGTTGGAACAGTGTCTCCCGTAATACTTCCTATAATTGGAGACGGTTTGACAGTAATCATTTTAGTGATGGAATCTTTGCAATTACCATTTCTGATTGCAGATAAAGTAACCATATAGTTTCCTGAATTTGAGTATATTTTATTAAAACCCAACACACTTGATGTATCTGTTAATCCTTCTCCAAAGTTCCATTTTCTGTTTATTGCTCCATTAGCTAAAGAAGATGTATCGTTAAATAAAAACAAATTACCATTCAAACATTGCGAAACATTGTTTACAAAAAAGTTAGACGAAGCAGGAATTACATTAACTTTAACAGCAGCACTTCTATCTGAAAATCCGTTATTAAAAACTACCCTTTTAAACCAACTTGTTTGTGTTAAATTCTGAGGAGAATAATTTTGACCATTATTTATGCCATTTGCTAAAGCAAACCCACTTGTTGCAGAGGAAGTACTTACCAACCATTTATATTCAATAATCTTACTCGTGCTACTGTCTATCTCAACATTGTCAATTTGGAATCCATCTACAAAGTAAGTTTTTGATGAATAAAATTCAAATTTTACTTGTGTTGTTCCAAGAGGTAATGCAAGACTTTTTCTTACCCAAGGTCCATTTGTTGGAAATGTTACACAACCATTGCAACCGTAATAAATAACATTTTTAGTTGTAACTCCATCTGTTAAAGTATCAACTATTAACGATGTAACCCATACTCTAATCTTTTTAAAATCATTTCCATTTGAAGCATAAATAGTAAGTGAGTCATAACTTTGACATCCTTGATAATAACAATACATAATTGAGGAAACATCAAACCTCAATGAATCGCCAAGATTACTTGGAGTGAATTTTTTTGTGGTTAAAAAGCTTCTGGTTTGTTCAGCATAACGGGTATCAATAAATCCATCAAAATCACTCGTAGGAGGGTCATTAGTTCGCCACATTTCCTCAGTTGAATACCAACCATGATCTTCAGGAATCCACTGAGACCATTTGTTGTTCGCTTGACCTGTAAATTGTTCTTTTAAAATGCCTGAATTTGTTCCTATTGGAATGGTTCCTGTTAAAGCTGCAGGTTTTTCACCAGAACAAATAGTTAGATTACCTAATATTGAATTATTAGAAATAGATTTAATTACATCTACTTGTTTAGCTGATGTTGTATAGCATCCATTGGATGCAGTTACTGTTAATTTAACTGTGTATGAGCCAATTGAATCATAAGTTATTATTGGATTTACTATAATTGAAGTGTCGCCAGGTATATCACTTAATGTCCATTTCCTAAAATAATTTCCACCAGAATAACTAGACGAATCAATAAAACTAAAACTATTTGTACCAAGGCATTGCATGCTATTAGATAACATACCAATTTTAGCTTTTGGTTTGGGCAAAACTGTAATTACTTTAGTAATAGAATCTGAGCAACCTGTATATTCAACCACCAATTTAACATTATAATTTCCGGGTGATAAAAATTTATTGGATATTGTTGAAGATCCATTAATAATTGTTTTAAAATCACCAATAGAGTCTATTATCCATTTTCTTCCAATTAAAGTAGAAGAAGAACTTAATAAGGAAGGAGCACTAAACGAAACGGAATTACCTTCACAGATTGGAGAACCTATGGAAGGATATTGCTGAATTTCAGCAAATTTAGTTAAAACAAATACTGTATAAACGTTTGAAGTATCAACAAATGTTCCTGAGGTAACCACTCGTTTATACCAAACTGTATCTGTAAAAGGTGAAGTAGGATAGTAGTTTTGCGTATTATTTGTTCCAGGTGCATATATATATCCACTTGAATCACCAATATAAGAACATATCCATTTATAGTTGATTGTTCCGTTTCCGCCTAAAGCATTTGAACCTTGTATAAACGAAACCGTTGCATTCATACAAATTCTTATTGGGAATGTTGGTATTTTATTATTTACAATAGGACTTTGCGAAAACAACTGAGTTGAACAAAGCATCAGTAATAAGAGAACAATTTTGCTTTTCATTTTAACTTAAATTTATAACAATTATAGAAAAATAAATCAAAATAAAAAACAACAGTCCAATTATTGTAAATTATTCCATCTTCGTTTTAATGTGATTTGCTTGAAAATTATTTAATACTAAAATAAAAGACTATTGATAATCAACAAAAAAGGCAGTTCTAATATTACTTAGAACTGCCTTTTTTATATATTGTAATGATAAATTATTTAATTAATAATGCCACTGCATAAGCCACTATACCTTCTTCGCGGCCAATAAAACCCATGGTTTCGTTGGTGGTAGCTTTAATGCTTACATCATCCAAACTAATATTACAAATTTGAGCAATGCAAGCTCTCATTTCATCGGCATAAGGCATTATTTTAGGTTGTTGACAAACTACTGTGGTATCAATATTTCCAATTTTATAACCCTTAGCAGTAATTAACTCTATTACTTTTGCTAATAATATTTTACTATCAATTCCTTTAAACGAATGATCGGTATCAGGAAAATGTTTTCCAATATCGCCCAAGGCTAGTGAACCTAAAATCGCATCGCAAATGGCATGTAATAATACATCTGCATCGCTATGACCTAAAATGCCTTTTTCAGCAGGAATTTTAATGCCACCTAACCAAAAATCTCTTCCCTCTTGCAATTGATGCACATCAAAACCAAAACCTATTCTCATTTACTTTAAATTATTCTGCGGGTGCTTCTTCTTCTGTTACCTTAACCTTCTTTTTAGCAGGCGCATCTTTTTGCTCTACAAAAGCATCAAAATCAAATGTAAGCGTAAAACGTAAAGTGTTTTCTAAAGGATGGCGCTGTTGAAATGGCCACAAGTAGGCAACATCTAAACCAAATACATTGTAACGTAAACCCACTCCAAATGTAGCATACTGACGGTTTCCTTTGGTTGGTGGCTCATGAAAATAACCACCTCTCAATGCAAATTGCTTGTTATACCAATACTCTAAACCTGTTGAAATATTAATTTCCGACATTTCCTCACTAAATCCACCTGGTGCATCGTAAAATGATTGAATCATACCTTGTACAACTGGTACATTTGGGTCCATACCTTCGGTAATAATTGGCTTTCTTGTTTTTGGATCTAATGAATCGGCATTGTTACGCGAATTTCTTAAATAATAAGGATTAGTTGGAACCAACAATTTATTAAAATCTACCATTAAAGCAATGCTGTTGTATTCATCAATATCAACATTGGCATAACCTCCTAAACGTAAATTAATTGGAATAAAATTTTCAAATTGAGCTGAAGTATAGGTTAATTTAGAACCAATATTTGAAATAACTGCTCCAAAACCATAATTCACATTATATTTATTCCCGCTAGCTTTATCCTTAAAAACGGTATTATTTCTGTAATAAGCACTAATATCACCAGCATATGAAACACCTGCATCAATTGGTGTTTGCGATTGATTAAAACCACCTGCCAAGTTGGAGTAAATATACCTAAAAGCTACACCTAAACTAAATTTTTCATTTAATTTGGTAGCGTATCCTAAATCTAACGAAAACTCATTTGGTGTGAAATTACCAGTGCTAGCGCCAAAATTATCGGTAAATTGAATTTGACCTAACGAAAAGTAACGCAACGAACCAGCAATGGCCGAGCGTTTATCCAACTTATAATAAGCAGTTAAATATGATAATGAAATATCAGGAACCAAATTTCTCAACCAAGGTGTGTATGAAATTGCAACCGCTCCATTTTTAGTATTAAAAGGCGCTTTGGCTAAATTCCAATGCATGGCATTTATATCATCGGGCATAGCAACACCTGCATCTCCAAGGGCTGCTGCTCTAGCATCGGGCGAGATTCCCAAAAAAGGTACTGCAGTACTAATTGAATTTTGCCCATTTTGTAAGTCTTTGGTTGTTACCACTTTTTGAGCAAAGGCGTTAGTAAACACTGAACCTGCTGCAATAACTAAACTAAGTTTTTTAAAATTTAACATTTTTTGGTTTTTCATTGACACATTTTGCTTGCAAAATAACTTTACAAATAAGTTTAATTTAAAGTAATTATTGATGTTTTAAAAAGTAAAATGTTTAATCAATATAGTTTTTGGGTTGAATTTTGAACGTGCAATATAGTTTTTTAGTGCAAATTTGGAATAAGCATATTTTTTTTTACTGAATTATGAGTTTTCTATTGATATAATGATTTACGTAAACTAAAACTTTTAGTTTTACTAAAGATAAACTAATGTAGTAAATTATTGTTTCTCAGCTTTTTAGTTTCAGCTTTTAACTTTTTAGAATTCAGTCTTTTTTCAATACTCGATTTGGTCGGTTTTGAAGGCTTTCTATGCTTTTTCACCACAAAACATTTATTAATTAAAACGTATATTTTTTTTAATGCAATAAATTTATTGCCTAATTGGGTTCTTTCTGTTTGAGCAATTACCTGCAAAACACCTTCACTCGATAATTTCCCAGCTAATTTTTCTAGTAAAATTGCTTTATCCGTCTGCTCCAATAGTTGCGACTTAGCAATATTAAAATCAATTTGAACTTTGGTAGCTACTTTATTTACATTTTGTCCGCCTGCACCTCCACTTCTACTTGTTTTAAAAACAAATTCAGCTGTTAAAAATGGTGGTTGGAATTTCATGGTTATTTCAATTTGTTAAACTTTACTATTGTCAGACGCTTAACAGGCCTTTGCTGGGCTTGCGTCAGACGATTTAATTAAATGTCAATTGTTAAATATTTTTGATATTTTCTCATTATAAATTACTGCATATGATTCTTTTAAAAAATTTGATTCCTCAATTCCAATCAAGTTTATTGCTAAATTCTGATTACACAAACTGCCATTTCTAATTTTTAAATAATCTTTGAAAGAAGAAAATTCCCAATCTTCCATTCGTTCGACTAATCCTGCTTTAAGAGGATTTTGGTGAATATATTGAAAACATATAAACGGATAATTTACATCGTCAATTTTCAATAATTTTGCTTGTGTTTTTTGTCTGAATTGAGATCCAGTACTTTTCTTTTGTTTATTTATTGCCAAGGAATATGAACTCAATAACATTCTTATTCCATTAGATAATTCGCTTAAGTTCAAAGATCCAACTTTTCTGATTTTTATTGATTGTGAATTGGTATTTACCAAAAAATGAAAATGATTTGGCATTAAGCAATACGCCAATAAATCAGCATGAGGTAAAACAAATTTTCTATACAAATTCAGGAAGTAAAGATAATTTTCAGCTGAATGAAAAATCTTTTGTTTATTATTTCCTTGATTATAAATGTGGTAAATATTGTCAATTTCAAATTGCATAAAAAAACTCGTTTAAATATTTAAAAATCCGTCTGACGCCTTGCCGCCCAAAGGCCTATTCGCAATCGTCTGACGGAAGTTGCATACCCGTCTGACGCCTTCCTTCCCAAATGCCTACGCTCAATCGGCTGACGGAAGTTGCATATCCGTCTGACGCCTTGCCG
>JBGSBN010000180.1:0-7107 GCA_041730515.1 Methylacidiphilales bacterium
AGAGGCTGAAGCTCATGCAGTTAAATTAGAAGGTGGCGAAGAAGTGGTTGAATCGATCAAGCGTATATTAACTGCTGGAATTCCGGTGATGGGCCATTTAGGTTTAACTCCTCAAAGTATCTATAAATTTGGAACTTATGAAGTAAGAGCCAAAGAAGAATTAGAAGCTCAAAAATTATTACACGATGCTAAATTATTAGAAGAAGCGGGATGTTTTGCATTGGTTTTAGAAAAAATTCCATCGAAATTGGCTAAGCAAGTAACCGAATTGGTTAAAATTCCGGTAATTGGCATTGGTGCAGGTTCTGATGTAGATGGACAAGTATTGGTAAGCCATGATTTATTAGGCATCAACAAAGATTTTTCTCCTAAATTTTTACGCAGGTATTTAAATTTATTCGATGAAATTAAAGGTGCAGTAGAGCAATATGTAGCTGACGTAAAATCGGTTGATTTCCCGAACGAGAAAGAGCAGTATTAAAGAATGCGAAGTTCGAAGTGACAAAAGTTCGAAGTAAAATGCTGAATGAATTAGCAATTAGCAATTGGCAATTGGCAATTGGCAAAAGATGAATAGCCGTTCGTGGTTACTGAGCTTGTCGAAGTATAGCCAATGGAAAATAAGCAACTAGCAATAGGCAAAAGTTTGACTACTCAATAAAAATAAATTATGAAATTTGCACAATTGGTTCAATTAAAGTTTTGCTTGCTTTTAAGTTTGTTAGTTGTTTCTATTGCTGTGAATGCCAATGAAATTGATGGTTTAATAACGGATAAACAGGTTTTAGCGTTAATAAAGAAATTATCACCTAAAGATGAAAGAATTGCTGAAACAAGCTTTGAAGCTAGGTACAGTTACGATAAAAAAACGCAAAAAACGGCTGATTCATTAGGAGTAAAAAATTGGGTAAAAATAGATTTTGATAAAAATGGCGAAACAGATTTGATTGCATTTAATTTATCTAGATTTGAGTTAGTTGTAGTCTTATGTTTTAATGGCAAGTATGTAATATTATATCCATCCAATTCAGGAATAAGGTACCATTTGGTTTATCCATTAGTAAAAAGAAATAAACATAAAAATCTTATTCTAATTTATCACCAAGAAGAGATAATAAAAAGACCTAGCTATATTGATGATGAAATTTTTTATTCCTTGTTAGAATGCGATACTATTCATTATGACAATGGTATGTTTTTAAATTATTACAAAGACCTTGAAAAGCATACAATTGAAAGCATAAGCATAAAAAGCACAAATAATGATGTTGGCGGAGAAATGAACATGGAAATTGATTTTATTAATCTGAAGGATAGTTGCTTTAAATTGGAGGGATACCGTGAATTAGCTGAAAAATATACTTACAAACTAACAAATAAAGAGATATTGAGAGTTAAATATTTACTTGAAAAGTCTAATTTCAAAAAACTTAATGATAATTTAAAATATGGAATTGAACATTATCAACACTACCAAATTGAAATAATTTTTGACAATGGAAAAGTAACAAAAATTGAAGATAAAGAGGTGTTGTAAACTATAATTTTTCAGAAATTTATAACATGATGTACAACTTCAAATGGGTAAAATCACAATAACTCAATCAACCTTGTAATCTTTTAATTTTGTAATCTTTCAATCTTTCAATCAAAAATCTCTAAATCGCCAAATGGTTCAAATCCTATACGAAGACAATCACTTAATAGCTGCTTTAAAACAAAGTGGACAAACAGTTCAGCCTGAGCCTAACAAACCTAAAAGTTTGGAAGAGGAGGTAAAACAATACATAAAGGTAAACGAAAATAAACCAGGCGAAGTATATTTAGGAGTAATTCATAGGATTGATATGCCCGTGAGCGGCTTGGTTTTATTTGCTAAAAGTAGCAAAGCTTTAGTGCGCATGAACGAAATTTTCCAAAAACGTGAGGTAGAAAAACATTATATAGCTAAAGTTCATAATACACCTCCAAGCGCTAAAGGCTTACTTACACATTGGCTGCGCAGAGATGAAAATAAAAACTTTACTAAAGCCTTTGACGAAGAAGTAACCAAAGCCACCAAAGCACAATTAGAATACACCTTGCTAAAAAAAGAAGGTAAATTTAGTTGGCTCAAGATAAAGTTATTAACCGGAAGAAAACACCAAATTAGGGCGCAGCTAGCTTATATTGGTTGCAGCATAGCCGGAGATGTAAAATATGGAGCACAAACACCAAACCGAAACGGAAGCATTTGTTTGCATTCGTTCAGTTTAAGTTTTGTTCATCCTGTAAAAAAGGAACCCATTTTAATTGAAACCGAAATGCCAACTTTTTTATAAATTAATCAGCATTTGTTTCTTAATTTTGTGAAAAATTAAATGTAATAGTTACTTGGTTCGAACAAATTTTACAATTATGAAAAAAATATTTTTTCTATTAATTCTATTAATTCCAATTTTATCAAAATGTCAGCATTTAAACCTATTAAATATTGAACCTAAGAATAATGGTATGCTAGTAAGTCATTTAATTGAAAACAGCGATTCGTTAATTTTTACAGGAGTTCAGTTTGAAAAAGATAGTATTACCTCTACTTTTTTTAAGAGTTTTTATATTGGTAAAATGAATAATAAAAATGCTCTGAATTATTCTGTTTACAGTATTTTTAAAGGAACAAACAATACTGAAATTTATCCTATAAAAATATTTAAAAAGAAATTTGGTTACAGTGTTTTAGGTCAATACTTTAATACAAATGGATTGTATGAAAGGCAAAGCGGAATAACCCTTATAAATTTAACAAATAACTTTACAGTTATTGATTCTACTCAAATTTTAATTGAAACGATTATTACCCAAGATACATTGACATCAAACATTTACAAGCGTTTTAGTTTTGAAAGTGAGATTAATTCAAACGATAATTATGTAATTACGGTAATAAAAGATGACAGCTCATTTTTTAAGCAAAGTACACCAATAGAATATGCAGAAAATATAATTTTGGAAGTAAATGAAAATGGAAAAGTTTTAAATAAAAAGAAAATAGACTGGATAGATAATTTAACTCCAAGTAAAGCTAATGAATTAATTGCCCCAATTTCATCCATTCAGGAAATTAACTTAAATGATTCTATTAAATATATTGGTTTCTTTGGAAATAGAAAGGGTGGTTATGCATTCTTTGATTCCAGTTTTAATATAAAACAAGTTGTTAATTATATAGGTTTAGATTATTCAAAACCACTAGAATTTAGGTATTTTAGCTATGTAACTAAAAGCTTAAAAATAGGACAAGACATCATTGTGGCTGGCCATGGAGATTCGGTTTCGGCAGATATAAACAGCCTGTTAACTCCAATGTTTATAATTAAAAAATATAGAAATGGAATACCTATTAAATCTATTAGCTTAGATGCAAAAATTGATTACAACTTAGAAAATTTTCAATTAGAATATTTTAATTATAACCATCAACTAAGTACCAATAATCAGAAACAAATTTTGGTTACCACCACAGCTTTTTCTAAAACTTATATTGCATTATTAGATTCTAACTTAAACATTATTTGGCAAAAATTTTTAAATGCCGATATGGGAAATGGTGGCTTTGGAACAGGCTTAATTGGAGCAACAGCTAGTAACAATGTTAATGGTTATTATTTTTATGGCAGAACTTGTTTGACCTGCAATACTGAAAGCGATAAAGATGCATTAACAGGATTTATTGGTTACATAAACGAAACAGGATTTTTTCTTAATACTAAAGAAAATATAAATTTAAAAAGTTCAATTAACGTTTACCCAAATCCTAGCCCTGACCATGTTTTTAACTTTGAAATGAGCCATGGAAAAATGGCAACACTTTCTATTTATTCATTAACGGGAAAACAAGTTTTTCAAACCGATTTTTCAAACCCTGCAAGCAATTTTAGCGTCAACTCCACAGATTGGGCTAATGGCATTTATTTTTATAAAATAAACACATCAACCAATCAAAACATAAAAGGGAAACTCATAAAACAATAAAAATAAAAGCTCGTTTTTTGGGCTTTTATTTTTTATAAATAAGTTATTCCAACAGGATATTGCTTACACACTACATCTAATAAAAATTCGTAATCGGTTGGTTTATTTACAAAATCGAGTGCCGAGCAATTTATTACTAAAATACGCGTATTTTGTTGACTATGTAAGTATTTAAAATAAGTTTCTTGCAATCCTTGTAAGTAGCTATCTTCCATTTTTCGTTCATATACACGGCCACGGTTTAAAATATTCCATTGCAGTTTTTCAATGGGCGAATGCAAGTAAACTAATAAATCGGGCTGTGGAATTTGAAAATTGATAATTTCGAACATTTGGCGGTACAGTTTATACTCGTCATCATCTAAAGTATTTTGAGAAAACAACAGGCATTTAGCAAAAATATAATCGCTTATAATGGGCTGTCCAAACAAGTTTTCTTCTACTAAATGCTTTTTTAGTTGATTAAACCTTGCTGCCAAAAAGCTCATTTCAAGTGGAAATGCATACCTTGCTTTGTTCTCGTAGAATTTGGGTAGAAATGAATTGTCTTCAAATTCCTCCATTATTTTTTTAGCATTTAAGCTGTTAGCCAACATATTAGCCAAAGTGCTTTTGCCAGCACCTATATTACCTTCAATGGCTATAAAACGATATGGAGTTAAAAAATTCAAGAAATGCGAAAATGGACTTATTAAAATGATTGATATGTACATTTTTTCAACTAATTAAATGTGAATAATACCGCTTAACAATAAGTTTATATTACAAAATAATTAAATTGCTTAATTTTGATTTTTAAAAAATTGAATTTTTATGAGCGATATTATTAGTGAAAAGGATGTAGCCAAAGCCTTAAAATTGGAGAAACTGCATATTAGTTTAATTGCTCCCGCAATAATGAAACTGCTAAAGCTTGATAAAATGAACGAAGCTTATAGCCCATATTCTGAATTACAAAGTTTTGAATTTACTGATAAAATGCTTGCCGAATTGGGCATTGATTATGAAATAGATTCAGAGGATTTAAAAAACATTCCTAAAACAGAACCTTTTATAGCCATTGCCAACCATCCTTATGGCGGAATTGATGGTTTAATTTTGGTATCTATTTTAAACAAAATTAGGCCTGATACAAAAGTATTAGCCAATTACTTATTACAGCAAATTCCAGCTATACAAGATAATATTATTGCGGTTAATCCTTTTAATGATGCTAAAAATAGCAATATAAATGTGCAAGGTTTAAAAACACTAATGGGTTATGTAAAAGAACATCCGATTGCTATTTTCCCTGCTGGCGAAGTTTCTGCTTTGAGTTTAAATACACTAAAAATTGCCGATAAAAAATGGGACCCAACCATTGGTAAAATTATTCAAAGAGCCAATATCAAAGTATTGCCTATTTATTTTAGTGGTCACAATAGTTTAGCATTTAATCTTTTAGGTTTAATTAGTCCAAGCTTACGTACTGTTAAATTACCATCTGAATTATTTAATAAAAAACAAAAAGTAAAAGTACGAATTGGTAAACCCATTTTACCCAAAGCCTTAGCCGAGTTTGAAACAAGTGACGAATTATTGCGTTTTGTAAGGGCTAAAACTTATGCTTTAGGTTCGGGCATTGAGGTAAAAAAGTTTTTCAATATTAACCTAAATAGGTTAATTAGGGCTAGGCCTATTATAGAAGAAACCCCGCAAGATGAAGTAATAAATAATATAAAAAACATAGCAGAAGATTGTGTTTACAAACACGAAAATTTTGAAGTTTACATAAGTAATGCTTACAGTATTCCTGCTGTTTTAAAAGAAATAACTAGGTTACGAGAAATTACTTTTAGAGCGGTAGGAGAGGGTACCAACCGTAGTTTCGATACCGATGAATTTGATTTATACTACAAACATTTATTTATTTGGGATTCGGCCGAAAATAAAATTGTAGGTTCTTATCGTTTAGGTTTGGGCGATGAATTATTTAAACAATTTGGCAAAAAAGGATTTTACTTAAATCAATTATTTAAACTAAAAAAACCATTTGCACCCATTTTAAAAGAAAGCATTGAACTAGGTCGTTCATTTATTACACTAGAATACCAACGCAAACCACTTAGTTTAATGCTATTGTGGAAAGGCATCAACGAATTTTTAAAACAAAACAAAGGCCGCTATAATTACATGATTGGTCCTGTAAGTATTAGTGGCGAGTTTTCAAATCTGTCAAAAGATTTATTGGTGGCTTATATCAGACATAATCATTTTGATAAAGCCTTATCAAAAATGGTAAAACCTCGCAAAAAATTTAAATACCAATATAAAGGCGAAGACAAAAAACTATTGCTTGAAAAGCACATGGACGACATAAAATTATTGGATAATTTTATTGGAGATATTGAAACCAACCATGCTAAAATACCAGTTTTAATTAAAAAATATTTGAAGCTGAAAGGAAAAATCATTGCATTTAATGTGGACCCTAAATTCAATAATTCGCTAGATGGTTTTTTAATTTTAAATATAAACGAAATACCAGATGAAGCTTTTGATATGGTAAGCCGATAAGCCATAAAATTTTTATGGTGGCAAATCGCCTTTAAATTGCTGCATATTTACTATACTTGCATTCTATAATTTTTATTACTATGGATGCAGGAATTCCCTCAATTGATTTAAATGATTTTTTAAGTGGTGATATTCAGCGCAAAGAAAAATTTGTGCAAGAACTAGGCAGGGCTTACGAAGAAATAGGCTTTGTGGCCGTTAAAGGACATTTATTAACAGGCGATACTTCGAGTACTTTATACCAACAAGTTCAAAACTTTTTTAACTTACCATTAGAAAAAAAAGTAACTTTTGAAGACCCCGAAATAGCAGGACAAAGAGGTTATGTAGGTTTTGGAAAAGAACATGCCAAAGGCCGCAGCGAAGGCGATTTAAAAGAATTTTGGCATTTTGGACAATCAGTAGAAGGTGATGATCCAATAAGAAGTGAATACCCTGAAAACATATTTGTACCTGAATTACCCGCTTTTAACGAATTTGGTATAAAAGCATATAAACAATTGGAAGAAACTGGCAAACACATGTTGCGTGCCATTGCTT
>JBGSBN010000181.1:0-7077 GCA_041730515.1 Methylacidiphilales bacterium
TAAACCAAATTAACACACAAACTATTTTTATTTTTAAGTAAACAAGTAATCTTTGCAAAAAACAATTAAAAACTAATGAGCAATACAAGCATTTTATGGGCCGATGATGAGATAGATTTATTAAAGCCTCATATCATTTATTTAACCAACAAAGGATATACTGTAGATAAAGTAACTAGCGGTGTAGATGCTGTAGATGCAGTAAAACTAAAACGTTATGATGTAATTTTTTTAGATGAAAACATGCCCGGTATTAGTGGTTTAGAGGCATTGAGTCAAATAAAAGCCATTATGCCCGAAGTGCCCATAGTTATGATTACCAAAAGCGAAGAAGAGCATATTATGGAAGATGCCATAGGTAATCAAATAGCTGATTATTTAATTAAACCTGTTAACTCAAGCCAAATTTTACTTTCTCTTAAGCGTATTTTAGATAGTAAGCAATTGGTTACTGAAAAAACTGCTCAAAACTACCAACAAGAGTTTAGGCAAATAGCCATGGAACTTTATGATGTAGATAGTTATGAAACCTGGGTAGCGCTTTATAAAAAATTAATTTATTGGGAATTAGAACTTGCTAAAAGTGGCGATACTGGTATGGACGAAATTTTAGCCATGCAAAAACGCGATGCTAATAATGCTTGGGTTAAGTTTATTGAAAAAAACTTTATTGATTTTTTAAAGAAACCCAATGCGCAAACTCCTGCCATGAGTCATACTGTGGTTAATAAAAAATTGATGCCTGCCATTGATAAAGACATTCCTACTTTTTTAATTATGATTGATAATTTTAGGTACGATCAATGGAAAATGGTTCAAAATCAATTGACAGAATACTTTAATATTATTAGTGAAGATACCTATTTAACTATTTTACCTACTACCACTCATTATGCACGCAACAGCTTTTTTGCAGGAATGATGCCAAGTGAAATTGAGAAATTATATCCAAACCTTTGGGTAAATGAGGAAGAAGATGAGGGTAAAAATATTTATGAAGAGGAGTTTATTAATAAACAAATGCAACGCTTGGGTTATAAAGAAAAAATAACCTATACCAAAGTTACCAATTTGCAAGCTGGTAAAAACTTGATAGATGATGTGGCTAATTTTATGAATAATAAATTCAATGTAATTGTATACAATTTTGTAGATATGCTTAGCCATGTTCGCACAGAAATGAATGTAATGAAAGAATTGGCCGAAGACGAAGCTGCCTACCGAAGCATAACAGCAAGTTGGTTTGAACATTCGCCATTATTTGAAATTATTAAGAAAATAGCTCAGAAAAAAGTAAGGGTAATTATTACCACCGACCATGGTTCTATAAGGGTAAAAAATCCTGTAAAAATTATTGGAGATAAAATTACAAGTACTAACTTAAGGTACAAACAAGGTAGAAATTTAAGCTATCAAGCCAATGAGTTATTTGGTGTTAAAAACCCTGGAGACATATTTTTACCTAAACAAAATATGAGTACAAGTTGGGTTTTTGCCAAAGGTGATGATTTTATGGTTTATCCCAATAATTACAATTATCATGTAAATTTTTATAACGACTCCTTTCAACATGGGGGAATTAGTATGGAAGAAATGATTGTTCCATTTGTGGTATTGGAAAGTAAGTAAGTAAGTAAATTAATTTATAAAAAAGAGAGGTTGTTTAGCTTTAAACAACCTCTTTTTTATTTGTAAGAATTGTTAAATGTATCAATTGGAATTTCTAGGGTAATTTGGGTGCCATTTGTATTTGATTCAATATTGAAAGTGCCACTTAAAATAGCCAAAAGCTCGGTTATTATTATAAATCCAAGTCCACTACTCCCGCTGTTTTCGGCAATCGAATACACTTTTTGCTTATTTTTTATGCTATAAATTCTATCTAAGTTTATAGAACTCATACCTTTTCCATTATCGGAAATGGTAATATAATTACAGCCATTTTTTATTTCAGCACTTACTTCAATAGTTGCTTTGTCATTGTATTTAGTAGCATTAGAAACCAGGTTATGAATTATAATTGATAAGATATTTTTGTCGGTATAAATAATTTGATCAGGATCTATATTATTGATAAAACTATTATTTTTACTCTCCATTACATCCATTAACAATTCGCCTATTTCATCCACCAAAACATAAAGTGGAACATTGGTTTTTTGAACTTCAATTAAAGTGCTTTGATACTTAATCCAATTTAAAATATTTTGTGAATTTTCAAATAATCGCCTTGAAGTGTGATCAATATCGCGTAAAATGCTTTTATAATCACCTTGCTCAGTTATTTTCACACTATTTCGAGCCACCATGGAAATAAACTTTAATGGTGTAATGATATCGTGAGAGAAAATAGCAATTAATTTATTTTTTAAATTTAATGACCTAACATTTTCCTGTTACGATAAAAGTAATTGTTCGTTTATAGCATTTAAATTAATATTTGCTTGCGCCAATTCAAATGTTCTTTCATTTACCTTCTGTTCTAAAATTGAATTACGCTTTACCAAATAACCATTATAATATTTAAGTGCAATAAAAATAATCAACCCTATAATTGAAATTACAAGCAATTTAAACCACCATGTTTGATAGTATTTTTTTCCAACTTGTATATTAATGGTTATTACACCGTTTACCCCACGTTTACCACTTATTTTTTTTATTACAAGCACATAATTCCCTGCATCTAAATTAGTAAAAATAATTTTTTTATCGCTATTGGCATTAACAAGTTTTGAGTTATAACCAATTAATTGGTACTGATAAGTTACCTCATAATTATTATACCAATAGGGCGAACTAAAGAAAATACTGAATACTTCTGTATTGGGTTTAATATCAATTTTGCCATCAAACTCAATTTTTACATTATTTACTTCTACTTTATCAATAAATAACTTATTTGTTGTACCTCTTTTAGGAAACTCATAAGGCTTAAAACTTAATAAACCATTCATGGAAGGAAAGGCAAAAACACCGTTTTTAATTTGAACACTAGCAGGAAAACAACCTCCAACAAATTCTGAATTATCAATGCCATTTTCCTCGTTGTAATAATTATAATAAATGGGTTTGGTGGTATCGGAAATGTGGTTTAAAATGTGTTTGATGGAGGTTTCAAATAAACCATTGCTACTACTTAGCCATACATTTTGATTGGTATCAATTTGAATTCCATGGCATTTAGATAAATAATATTTTTTATCTAACGGCATTTTATAAACCTTATTTTTATAAAATGCATACCAACCATTACCATAACTAGTAGCAAATACCATGTTTTTATAGTAATAAATATTCCTCATGTTCAAGGCTGGAATAACCAAAACTGAGTTTATCTCTCCCTTGGCAAACATTGCTTTGTATAACCCCATAGCATTTGAAAAATAAACCTCATTATGCGGGGTAATACATATAGATTCGATTCGCAATTTAGTGGTAGTTAAATTGGATAAATGGTTTACCTTATTATTTTTATAAATAAGTAAAGAAAGTTTTTGTGATTGGCCAACCCAAATACTATCGCCAAAGGCATTGATACATGTAATGGGTTTATCAAAAACTTGTACTAAAATACTTTTGGCCAAAGATTTATTGTAATAAAATAAGGTATCATTTTTTGCAAACCAAAGTCTATTTTTAGTGTCATTACAAACAGCCTCTACATTAATAATTCCTTTAGCAACATTGTAAGCAAAAACTTGATTGCTACCAAAAGCAGTTTGAATGGTAGAAAAAATAGTGGAGTCATTTAATTGATCAATGGCATAAATGGCATTGGCGCCTAATTTGGCTGGATTTAAATCGTGCTGCTCTTTATATAAATCAGCTTTTAAAATACATAATCCATTATTGGTAGAACCTAAGGCATATACATTTAGAGCCTTATTATATTCCACATCAGCTATTTTAAAGTTATCTGGAATTTGCTTAGTTATTAAACTTAATTTTAAAAAATGAGGATTGCTTTCAATTAAATCAATGGTGCTTAGGTTTTTATTTTGATTTAAGTAAGTATTTAATGCTTTAGATTTATAAACAATAGAAAAAAAAGTATTTTTCAAATTTTCAATTCCTTGAATTTGGCAGGGTTCAATTTTATTACCTTTAAAATTTACGTAGAAAAAATCACCTTCTTTAGTAGCTAAATAATAATGAACACCTACCTTAAAAAAATAGCTTATTACTAATTGAGGAGGAAGTAAAACACTGTCTGTAATGGCATAATCCTTAAACTTATAAATACATTTTTTTCCTAAAATATAAGAAATACTTTGATTATGAGGAATAATTTTAATAGCCGAAAAGTCAAATTTATTGTTGGTATGCTTAAACAACTGCTTCAACTTTAAAAAATGGAGCGATGTTGGCAAGCCGCCTTTTAAATTGATTAAATTAGGAGTTGGGGCAACTTTATCTAAATGATGCAGTGAATTATTTTCAATTTTAATAAAATTACCACTAGCATCAGCCACCAATACATGCTTATCAAGGGTGGGAAAAATCCATCTAATTCGTTCATTAAAAATAATGGAGTTTTGCGTATTATAAACTTTAAAAACAGAACCATCAAAACGAACCAAGCCAGCTTCTGTAGCTAACCATAAAAAACCATTTTTATCAAAATAAACTTGGTTAACACTGTTTTGGGGTAAACCGTTTTTTTGAGTGTACTGATTTACAATAAAGTTAGTTTGACTAAAACCCAATTTAACCATAACCAATATAAAAAACACCAAACAGTATTTTATAAATTGACAATATGGTATTTTAAGGTACATTGTTGTGTTTAATATTAGGCTTTAAATAGGCTGGCTAATTAATATATGCAAACAAAAGGTTGTTATTATTTTAGAATCCACTAGTTTATTTTAGTATTATAAATATCGGTTATGTTTCTTAAATCAATAATGTTATTTACCCCTAACTTATCAAATATTCTTCCTTTGTAAGTGGCCACGGTTGATGTTTTTAAATCTAAAATTTCGGTAATTTCTTTTACAGAATTTCCTTTTAATAAATAATTCAAAACAGAAATTTCTCTTTCAGATAATGAATTAAGTGGATTTTGAGAGTTGTAGGTTTTTTTACTAACCAATTCTAATAAACTTTCTGAAAAATAGTTCCTACCAGCAAAAAATGTATGAAATGCTTTTAAAACCTCCTCCTCACCGCTTTGTTTACTCAAATAGCCGTTTACTCCTAAATTCATCATTCTTGGTCCAAATATCTCTTCGGAACTCATGGTATAAATTAAAATAGGTAAAGTATGGCTCAATGACTTTATGGTTGATATTACTTCTAAAATATTTGCATCTTGCAATTGCATATCTAGAATCAAATGAGTCAATTCGTTTTTTTCAATTAACTCAGGAATATTTTTTGCAAATTCAGTTTCAACCCAATCTGATTGACCAAAATAATTATCTAATAAAACCTTTAAACCACGCCTTATAATTACGTGATCATCGGCTAGCAAAATTTTCTTTTTATTAATCATAGAAAAACAAGCGAATTAAAAAACATGTATGACGAGCAATAATAGCATAAAATTATCTTAATTGATACCATTGCAAAGCAATATTTAACAAAATTTTGTTTCGCTTAATTAACTAATACCGCTCTTACAAATATTATAGTCCAATGTGTTTTGTGGCGGCATAATACCATCTAAGATTTACGCCTAACATATTGGCCCAACTTGTAAATCAAAATGGTATAAAATATTATCAATACTTTATTGCTTTACTTTTAAAATTTAGGGGTTATTAGTTTAACACAAAACAGGTAACAAATTAAAGAAATGATGTACAAAAGAAGCCACAAAACTTGTAATTATTTAATCAATTATACCTTCATCATTACAATGGTGGCACCATCGCCACCAAATTCAATATGCTCGTTTTGCAAACTAGAAACCAATGGATTTCTGTTTAAAGTATCGCGTACCAAATTGCGCAAAATTCCGTAACCTTTTCCATGTACAATTCTTACTTGTTTTACTCCCAATAAATAAGCATCATCAATAAATACTTCTAGGCGTTTCATGGCCTCTTCGCCTCTAGTACCTATTAGGTTTAGCTCAGGACTAAAATCCTTCATTTTAGTATTTAAGTTAACTCCTTCTACCGCTTTTTTAAGTTCGTTTTGTTTGGTTTTACTCACCACTTGTAATTTAGTAATGGCTACTGTAGTGCGCAAATCGCCAAAGGCAACAACCGCTTTGGTTTTATTTATTTCTAAAACCTCACCTACACTTTGTTGTCCTTCCACCATTACTGATGCGCCAACTGAAATGGCTGTATCAATAGGTTTAGGTGTTTGTTGTTTTTCAGCAGCTGTTTCTTTTTCGGTAAATTCTTTTAACTCTTGAATTTGTTCCTTTATTTCAGTCCTTGCCTTGCGTTGAATTTCAGTATCAGCTTGGTTTTGCTTTATTTCTCTAATAGTAGCTTCCACTTTGCTGTTTGCCTCGGTAACTATGGCCAATGCTTCTTGTTTGGCTTGCTTGATTAATTGTTTTTTATTGGTTTCAATTTCTTCTTTTAGCTTGGTGTATTGCTCCATTAAAGCATTTACCTTGGCTTCTTTTTCGGCAAAACGCTGACGCAAATCAATTACTTGTTTTTGCTCTTTTTCTACTTCAATCAATAAATCATCTACGCGTTTTTGCTTAACTCCTACCCTATCTTTTGCATAATTAATAATACTTTGTGCTAAACCTGTTTTGGTAGCTATTTCAAAAGCATAACTACTGCCTGGTTTACCCATTTCTAATTGGTACAAAGGCTGCATTTTTTCGTTATCAAAAAGCATGCTTGCATTTACCAAACCTTTGGTATTATTGGCAAAATTTTTCAGGTTACTAAAATGCGTAGTAACAACTCCAAAGCTATTTTTACGATTGATGTGGTTTAAAATGGCTTCGGCCAATGGACCTCCAAATTGAGGATCGGTTCCCATACCAAATTCATCAATTAAAAACAGGGTTTTTCCATCGGCAAAATCGGTAAAGTATTTCATGCGCAGCAAGTGACTGCTGTATGTACTTAAATCGTTTTCAATACTTTGTTCATC
>JBGSBN010000182.1:0-7069 GCA_041730515.1 Methylacidiphilales bacterium
GTAAGAACAGGCAGTTTAGATACTCCTGTTCCTTTTAATGAAAAATTAGAGCAAAACTTTTTACCTAAAGAACGTTTTAAAACCGATTTAGCTAATTTGTTAAACTTTTAACAAAAAATATTTTGATGAAAGAAATAAAAACTATAGCCATAGCAGGTGCTGGAACTATGGGCGCAGGCATAGCGCAAGTTACCGCCAATGCTGGTTTTAAAACTATTTTGTTTGATATAAACCAAACCGTTTTAGATAGGGCTAAACAAAGTATTGATAAAGGTTTACAGTTTTTGGTTGATAAAAATAAACTCACCGCTGAAAAAAAAGAGGCTACCTTGTCATTGTTAACTTTTACCAACGATATAAACCAAGTAATTGCTGATTTAATTATTGAAGCAGTTATTGAACGCCTTGATATTAAACACGATTTCTTTAATAAAGTAGCGGCTATTAATGCTCCTGATTGTATTTTGGCTAGCAATACATCTTCTATTCCTATTACTCAAATTGCAGCTAAAATTCCTAACCCAGAAAGGGTTATTGGAATTCATTTTTTCAACCCCGCTCCTATTATGAAATTGGTTGAAATAATTATTGGTGCGCAAAGCAATAAACAAGTAGCATTGCATTGCAAAGCATTCATTGAAAGTATGGGCAAAACATGCGTAATAGCTGCCGATGCGCCAGGTTTTATCGTAAACAGAGTAGCCAGGCATTATTATGTAGAAGGTTTAAAAATGTTGGAAGAACAAGTAGCTCCATTGGAAGATATTGATGCTTTATTAGAAAGTGCTGGTTTTAAAATGGGGCCTTTTAAATTAATGGATTTAATTGGAGTTGACACTAATTTATCAGTTACTACTTCTATGTATAATTTATTCAATCAAGATAGTAAGTTTAGACCCAACCGCATTCAACAACAAAAAGTAGATGCAGGGCTGCACGGCCGCAAAACAGGAGAAGGTTTTTATAAATACTAAACTTGTTATAAAATAACTATCACATTCTTTAAGCCATTATAGCTTATAAAAATATTACAATTGAACCAAAAGTAGCCAAAAAGTCAAAATTTTATGGTTGGTTTAGTTTTAGCTATCAAGCATTAAAATTTAATAATTTTATTATCGATTACTGAGTATAAAATTATTATTTTGCAAAATATTATTTACTAAAAAAACATTCAGATTTTATATGTTAGATTCCCTGTTAAAAAAAATATTTGGAAGTAAATCAGATAGAGATTTAAAGCCAATTTACCCTATAGTAGAACAAATTAAGCAAGAATTTGCCAAACTACAATCCATAAGCGATGATGAGTTAAGAAACAAAACAGCTGAATTTAAAGCCTTTATAAAGTCAGAATTAGCCGCCATAGATTCAAATATAGCCGAACTGCTAGCAGGAACCGAAATAGAAGGAATAGATTTGCAGGAAAAGGACGATATTTTTAAAGAAATAGATAAACTTAAAAAACAACGCGATGAACAAATTGAAAAAGCGTTGAACGAAATACTTCCTCAGGCTTTTGCAGTAGTTAAAGAAACTGCTCGTAGGCTTGCAGAAAATAAACAATTAGTGGTTACTGCTAATCAATATGATCGCGAATTAGCTACTAAAACCAAACCTAAAAAACCTGTTACCATAGATGGCGACAAGGCTATTTACACAAACACTTGGGATGCAGCTGGCAATATAGTGGTTCGGAACATGGTTCATTACGATGTTCAGTTAATTGGTGGAATTGTTTTACATAGCGGAAAAATTTCTGAAATGGGAACAGGTGAAGGAAAAACATTGGTTTCAACCTTACCCGCTTACTTAAATGCATTAGCTGGAGAAGGTGTTCACTTGGTTACAGTAAATGATTATTTGGCTCGAAGAGATAGTGAATGGAATGCTCCTTTATTTGAATTTCATGGCCTTAGAGTGGATTGTATTGATTACCATGAACCAAACTCTGAAGCAAGACGCCAAGCATACTTAGCCGATATTACTTACGGAACCAATAACGAATTTGGTTTTGATTACTTGCGCGATAATATGGCGCGAGATAAAGAAGAATTGGTTCAACGTAAACACCATTTTGCAATGGTGGATGAAGTGGATTCAGTTTTGGTAGATGATGCAAGAACTCCATTAATTATTTCGGGCCCAGTTCCAAAAGGCGATGAACAAGAATTTTTTGCTTTGAAACCTCGTATTGAGCGCTTAGTTAACACCCAAAAACAAGTATTTAATGCAGCATTGGCCGAAGCAAAAAAACTTATTGCAGCAGGTGACGAAAAAAATGGTGGCTTTAAATTATTACAAGCTCATCGTGCCATGCCAAAAAATTCAGCCTTAATTAAGTATTTAGGCGAACAAGGCATAAAACAAATATTAGCAAAAACTGAAAACTATTACCTTCAAGATCAACAAAAAGAAATGCATAAGGTAGATGCAGAATTGTATTTTACCATTGATGAAAAAATAAACTCAATTGATTTAACCGAGAAAGGTGCTGAATTAATTACAGCTAGTGGAGAAGATGCCATGTTCTTTATTATTCCTGATGTAGGCTCTGCCATTGAGCAAATTGAAAATAAAACCAATTTAACTACTGAGGAAAAGTTAGCTTCAAAAGAGCAGTTAATGCTTGATTTCTCTATAAAATCAGAAAGAATTCATACTGTACACCAATTGCTAAAGGCGTATTGTATGTTTGATAGAGATGTGGAATACATTATATCGGATGGAAAAGTAAAAATTGTAGATGAGCAAACAGGTCGCGTACTTGATGGACGAAGATACAGTGATGGTTTGCACCAAGCTTTAGAAGCCAAAGAAAATGTAAAAGTGGAAGCTGCCACACAAACTTATGCTACGGTAACATTGCAAAATTTCTTTAGAATGTACCATAAACTTTGTGGTATGACTGGTACTGCGGAAACTGAAGCTGGCGAGTTATGGGAAATTTACAAATTAGATGTAGTAGTAATTCCACCTAATAGACCAATTTCGCGTAAAGACGAAAACGATATTATTTACAAAACAAAGCGTGAAAAATACAATGCGGTTATTGACGATGTAGTAAAACTTTCTGAATCTGGCAGACCAACACTAGTAGGTACAACTTCAGTAGAGGTTTCAGAATTATTAAGCCGAATGTTGACCATGCGTAAAATAAAACACAATGTATTAAACGCAAAACAAAACCAACGTGAAGCTGAGGTAATTGGAGAAGCTGGTCAAAAAGGTGCAGTAACCATTGCTACCAACATGGCCGGGAGGGGAACAGATATAAAGCTTGGCGAAGGCGTTAAAGATGCAGGCGGATTAGCAATTATTGGTACAGAACGTCACGAATCGCGTAGGGTTGATAGGCAGTTGCGTGGACGTGCTGGTCGCCAAGGAGATCCAGGTTCATCGCGCTTTTACATAAGTTTAGAAGATGATTTGATGCGTTTATTTGGTAGTGAACGTATAGCTAAGGTGATGGATAGATTGGGAATGAAGGAAGGCGAAAATATTGAGCACTCCATGATTACCAAAAACATTGAAAATGCACAACGTAAAGTAGAGCAAAATAACTTTGGAGTAAGGAAACGTTTATTAGAATATGACGATGTAATGAATTCGCAGCGTGAAGTAATTTATGCAAAACGCAGAAATGCACTTTACGGAGATAAATTGGAGCTTGATTTAAGTAATATGCTACACGACTTGTGCTACGAATTGGTTGAAACTTATCAAGATTTAAAAAACTTTCAGGAGTTCAAAATTGAGTTACTGCGCTTATTAGCTTTTGAACCTGAAATAACTGAAGATGAATTTACTGGTAAAACAGAAATAGTAGTGGAAACTTTAATGAACGAATTGAGCGAACATTACAAAAACAAAGTAAGCCACATGTCGTCTCAAGCCTTCCCAGTTTTTAACGATATTAATAATAACAATCAAGTTAAGGATCATGAAATGATTGTGGTGCCAATTACAGATGGCTTACGCAATATTCAATTACCAATAAATATTAAAAATGCAGTTTCAAACCAAGGTAAGGAGGTTTCAAAAATATTTGAAAAATTTGCTACACTTTGGATAATTGATGATGAATGGAAAGAACATTTAAGAGAAATGGACGAGTTAAAACAGTCATCTCAAAATGCTGTATTTGAACAAAAAGATCCATTACTAATTTATAAACTAGAATCGTTTAATTTATTTAAGGGTTTACTAAGCCGTATTAATAGAGAAGTATTAGGAATGTTGTTTAAAGGCCATATAATGGTAAATGACAATCAAAATATTTCCACCACAACACAATTACCTAAAAAAGAACCTGCTCCAAAACTTAAAACAAGCAGAATCGATGACTTATTAGAAGGTCAACAAGGTGGAGTTGAGGCTGGCCAAAATGCAGGCGAAAGACCAAAACAACAACCAATTTTTGCAGAAAACAAAATAGGCAGAAACGATTTATGTCCTTGTGGTAGTGGTAAAAAATTTAAACAATGCCACGGCAAAGAAGCAAATTAATATAACATACAAATAATGGCATGATAAATTCCAAATTTTATCATGCTATTAAATCATAAAAAATGGATTTAATAGATCGAATAGAACATACCAATTTAAAGCCCGATTGTACAAACGAGCATATAATTAAACTATGTAATGAAGCCATCAAACATAATCTTTATGGGGTTTGTGTTGCACCTTATTTTGTTCAATTGGCTAAAAAAACGATTGGTAAAAAAGATATTAAAATAATCACTGTTGCTGGCTTTCCTCTAGGTTATTCAACAGTTGGAGCCAAAGTAGAAGAGGCTAAAAAGGCTATTATTGGTGGCGCAGATGAAATAGATATGGTAATGAATATTGCTGCATTTAAAAGCCAAGATTATCAAACTGTTCAAAATGATATTCAATCGGTAGTAACAGTGTGTCATTTACAAAACAAAAAAATAAAAGTAATTATTGAAACGGCACTCTTAAACGAGGAAGAGATTCAAAAAGCCTGCAAAATTTGCTTGGATTGCGAAGTAGATTACGTTAAAACATCAACAGGATACGCGGCAAGTGGTGCTGATGTAAAAAGTATAAAACTAATGCGTGAAATTCTTCCTGCTAAAATAAAAATTAAAGCAGCGGGGGGAATAAAAACCGCAAAGCAAGCTATAGATTTAATTAACGCTGGTGCCGATAAAATTGGAAGTTCAAATAGCTTAAATTTAATTTTATAACTAAATGAAAAATACAGCCATAAATACACTAATTATCAGCTTAATATGCTTTGCACAATTTAAATTAAGTGCGCAAACTAAAGGTGCAATTAATATTAAAGGCGATATTATATACTTAGACAGTTTAATTGAAAAAAATATTGCTATTAATAAACTGAACAAAACAATTCCAGGGTTTAGGATTCAAATTTTTTCGGGAAACGAAAGGAATAATGCAAATAATATAAAAACGCATTTTTTGAAATTGTACCCCAATCAAACGGCATATTTAGCATACCAACAACCCTATTTTAAAATAAGAATTGGAGATTTTAAAACACGATTAGAAGCTAAATTATTTTACAATAAAATTAAGGAAGAGTTTGGAGAATGTATCATTATCGCTGATAAAATAAATTTACCAGCAGTACAGTAAACTTCAATTACTATCAATAACACACTTTGGTAAGGTAAAGGCCATGAGCCGGAACAGAAACACCAGCATTTGATCTATTTTTACTGGCAAGAATAGCCTCCAATTGGTTTAAATCTATTTCATTTAAACCCAATTTAAGTAAAGTACCAACAATAGCGCGTACCATGTTTCGCAAAAATCTATTGGCTTTTATGGTAAATATTAATAATTCACCATCCCTCCGCCAATTAGCTTCCATCAATTGGCAATTAAAATTATTTACTTGTGTATGAACTTTACTAAAACACTCAAAGTCGGTGTGCTTTAAAAGCAACTCACAGCCAATATTCATTTTTTCTATGTTTAAGGGTGTAGCATAAAGTAATGCTAAGTCAGTTAGAAAAGGATTGGGTGTTGTAGTAATTATATATTCATATTCACGCCATTTGGCATCAAAACGAGCATTAAAATGAACATCAACAGGCCAAATTTTTTTACACGAAACATCCTGTGCCATTAACCTATTTAATTTGTAGGCAATATCATCACAGTTAATTGGTTCAAGGGTATCAAAATGTGCCACAAACTGTTTTGCATGCACTCCAGTATCTGTTCTGCCACAACCAAGCGTTTCAATACTTTGGCGTAATAAAAGTGAAAGCTTACTATCTAACTCATCTTGAACAGTAACAGCATTTAACTGCTTTTGCCAACCATGAAATCTTTTTCCGTTATAAGCTATTTCTATTGCGTACCTATTCATTCTATCAAATATTCTAAAAAAACAAACCCCAAAAGAACAAGACTTTTGGGGTTCGCAATTTATGTTATTTAACTTAAATGTTATTGTTTAACTAATGATTTAACAACTGTTTCGTCACCAATTTTAACTTTAACAAAGTAAGCACCAGCAGCAGTAAAGTTATTTGAAGTTAATTCAAAATTATGTTTACCTACGCTAACTTTATCATAATTGGTAGTTGAAATTTCTCTACCTAATACATCAGTAATTACGATTGAGATATTCTCAGATTTAACTAAACTTAAACTTACAAAAGCATTATTAGTTAAAGGATTAGGATAAGCTACTAAATCAAATTTGGCAGCTAATTCTTCTCCAACACTAACACCTACATCAACTTTAGTAGTATCAGTGAATGTAACAACACAACCATCGGCAGTAGTTACTTTCATTCTAACTGTGTAAGTACCTTTTTTGTTATATGTAAATTCTGCTACGCGTTGGTTTGAAGTTGTACTATCTACATCACCAAAATTCCATGAGTAAGTATTTTTATCTGCTACTAAATCAGAAGGTGTAAACACCTTACGGTTATTAGTGGTAATTCTAATATCAGGAATAGCAAAATGTTGTTTAGTATAGGTAATAACTGGTTTAGGAACCACTGTAATAGAACCAGATTTTGTATCAACACAACCGTTAGATTTAGCTGTTATA
>JBGSBN010000183.1:0-7049 GCA_041730515.1 Methylacidiphilales bacterium
TAAAGTTAAATTGTAAGTTGGTTTATCTTTTAAATCGCTATTAGCATTTAAAAAACTCAATACATCAAACTCTTGTCGATTATTTATTTGTTGGCTAAAATCTGCGCTTAATTTACTGGCATTTTTAAATTGATAAATCCATTTAAAAGCTTGAATAAAATGCGTTATATCTTGCTTTGGACGACCAATTTGATATGTAAATTCATTAATTATTCCAGGCTTATCTTTAGTTATTGTATTTTCCAAATCGGTTCTATTATGTACATGTGCCGAACGCAAAATTCCTAAACTTGATTGAAAATAACTTGCCATGTATTCAAAAGTATTTTGCTTTAGTTGGTATTGCACAGCAGCATTTATATCAAACTCAGTAAAAGCAGTATTGCTTAACACATATTCAGGCGTTTGCGAATCGCCAGCTTTTCTATAACTAGTTTGTAAACGCCAACTTAAGTTTTGTTTTTTTAAATGATTGCCTTCTAAAAACAAACTATTAGCTAATTGCCAATTATTGCTAAAACCATTTAAACTATAAACGCCAGCAATTCCATTTTGCGTTTTAAAATCTTTAGCCGACACTTTGATAACACCACCAATTGCCTCTGGTCCATATTGCAAACCACTAGCACCTTTTATAACCTCTAATTTATTAATTGCAAATGGATCTATTTCTGGCCCATGATCTGCTCCCCAATTTTGACCTTCTTGCTTTACGACATTATTTAAAGTAACAATTCTATTGCTATGCAAACCTCTAATTACGGGCTTTGAAATACTTGGTCCGCTATTTAACAAAGTTACACCAGCAGTATTTTTAAGCATATCGCCTAAGGTTTGACCACGTAAAATATCAAGTTTTTTACTATCAATTGTTAGATGATTTTGTAGGTTAAAATCACTTAGCTTGCTGTTCTTGTCAGTTTTAATTAACACATCATGCAAATGATTTTCTTCAGATGCTAGCTCAATTTTTAAACTACTATTTAAAGGTAAAACTAAGCTTAACACAATGGGGTGATAACCCAGATAACTTACCTCTATTTTATAGTTTGTTTTAACTAAATTATTAAACTGAAAATAACCACTAGAATTGGTATAAGCAATGTTTTTTTTAGGCAATAAAACAACCTTAGCATTAACCAAAGGTTTTTGGGAAACACTATCTATAATAAGCCCATTAATATGATAGTTATTGTTTTGCTGCGCAATACCTTTGCCTGTAAACACAAGCCAAAAGGAGCATAAGGCAACAAATGCTTTTAAATTTATCAAAATAAAAAAAGTAAAAAATACTAAATATGAGATGCCATTAGCATCCAAATACTTGAACTATAAATTACTAAATAGTTCACTAAATAAAAAAGATTGCAGGCGGGCCTTTGTTATTTAAAAGTATAGCAATTTGATTTTGAACATTTGTAATTTTTTGAACAAAATAATGAGTTTTGAATACTTCAATAAAGTAAAAACAACTACTTAGTAAAGTAATATTTTTGATGAAATGATATTGATTTACAAAGCATTTTTCGGTACTTTCTGCCACATGTTGCTTATGTTCACAATGCTTAATTAATAAGTCTTGGCAGTAGTTTTCGTCTAACTTACAATGATGGCTATGATTTTCAGAACTATTACTTAAAGCCACAAAATGCTCCTCTTCCAAATGCTTATGAAAAGCATGGAAAGGAATTAGCGTAGCTATAAAAATAGCCGCCAATACCAACGAGCAATATTTAATAATAAATTTCAAAAAAGTGACGCAAAAGTAAAGTTTTTATTTGCGAAGATGTTTCCGTTTAACAAAAACATGGTTTAGTTTTTTATTTGTTTAAATTATTTTATTTTTACTGCATGAGTACAATACTAATCAAAGCTGATAATCAGAGTACTAAAATTTTAGCTGATTTAGCAAAAAAACTTGGAGGAAATGTGTTAAATATTAATGACAATGTGCTAGAAGATTTGATGTTTGGACAAATGATGGACTCTGTAAAGACTGGAGAAACTGTTTCTAAAGCTGATATTCTGAAAAAATTAAAAGAAAAATGATTATTGAATTTGATAAATCATTTAAAAATCTTTAACAAAAGTAAAAGATAATACATTATTTATTAAAATAGAATCACTTATTGAAACAATAGAAAAAGCTGAAAAAATTTCATAAATAAAAAATGTAAAGAAACTCACGGGTTTTAAAAACTATCACAGAATTAGAATTGGCGATTTTAGATTAGGATTTGAAAAAATTAATGAGAACACCATTCGTTTCATTACAGTAGCTAGAAGAAAAGATATTTACAGCATTTTTCCTTGATTAAAATAAAAGTTATATTCAAAAATATAAAAGCTCACAAAACTACTATTTAAGTTTTGTGAGCTTTTTATTTTTATTATTACTTTAATTTATTTACCTACACTTTTGGCTAAAGCAGCTTTTATAAAGCGAACAAATAAAGGATGAGGATTTAGTACCGTGCTTTTATATTCTGGGTGAAATTGTACAGCCACAAAATAAGGATGAGTTTTAATTTCAACTATTTCGGCCAATTTAGTTTCAGGGTTTACACCTGTAATACTCAAACCATGCTTTTCAAAATCTTTTTGGAACTTATTGTTAAATTCATAACGATGACGATGACGCTCTGTAATTTTAGTTTTATCGTAAGCTTTATAAGCCTTGCTATCTTTACTAACCTCGCATACATACGAGCCTAAACGCATGGTTCCTCCTTTAGATGTTATATTCTTTTGGTCAGCCATCATATCAATAACAGCATGAGAAGTATTGGCGTTCATTTCAGTACTATGCGCATCTTTCCAACCAATTACATTTCTAGCAAATTCAATTACAGCCATTTGCATTCCTAAACAAATTCCAAAGAAAGGAATATTGTTTTCGCGAGCATATTTTATTGCAGTTATTTTACCTTCTATTCCCCTATCACCAAATCCTGGAGCTACTAAAATGCCATCTAATTCTCCTAATTTTTGAGCTACATTTTCGTCAGCAATTAACTCGCTGTGAATATAGTTAACTCTAATGCGGCATTCGTGAGCTGCACCAGCGTGAATAAAGGCTTCAATGATAGATTTATAGGCATCTGGTAATTCCACATATTTACCAATTAATCCAATTTGTAGTTCGTTTTTAGGGTTTTTGTGTCGGGTTAAAAATTGTTTCCAACTATCTAAATCAGGTTCTGTTTTGGCTGAAAGTTTTAAACGACTTAAAGTAATTTTATCTAACTTTTCCTTCAACATCATTAAAGGCACATCGTAAATAGTAGGAACATCTAATGCTTCAATTACCGCATCAGGCGTTACATTACAGAATAATGCCAATTTGCGTTTTTGTTCTTTGCTTATAGAATGTTCTGTTCTGCAAACCAATATATCGGCCTGCAATCCACTTTCTAATAATAATTTTACTGAATGTTGAGTTGGTTTTGTTTTTAGCTCTTTGGTTGAAGCTAAATAAGGCAATAATGTTAAATGAATAATCAAACAATCTTCATCTTTTAGCTCCCAATGTAACTGACGAACTGCTTCAATATAAGGCAATGATTCAATATCGCCAACGGTTCCACCAATTTCGGTAATTACAATTTCGTACTCACCTGTTTCGCCCAAAAGTTTTATTCTACGCTTAATTTCATCGGTAATATGAGGAATAACTTGTACTGTTTTTCCTAAAAATGCACCTTGACGCTCTTGATTGATAACGTGTTGGTAAATTCTACCTGTTGTTACATTATTAGCTTGCGATGTAGGTACATTTAAAAAACGTTCGTAATGCCCTAAATCTAAATCGGTTTCTGCACCATCTTCGGTTACGTAACATTCGCCATGTTCGTAAGGATTTAAAGTTCCTGGATCTACGTTAATGTATGGATCCAATTTTTGAATGGTTACGGAATATCCGCGCGCTTGTAATAATTTGGCTAATGAAGCAGCAATAATGCCTTTACCTAACGATGAGGTAACTCCGCCTGTAACGAAAATATATTTGGTTTGCATGGTTTTGTTTAGAAAAAATACAGCTAATGCATTTACTAAAAACCAGTTAGAAAGTTTTCCGTAAACAAAAAAGTGTATTTACGGATGGCAAATATAGGATAAACCAACCCTAAAATACCATGTTAATTTACTAATATTTTTTAGTAAAGAAATTTTGGTAGTTTAATCAAGTAACTAAAAAAATTTGAACTAGTAAAAAACTTAACATTACAATTCAATAATTTTCCTTAAAATTGTTAAGATGAAAAAGCTACTAATTTTACTTAATTTAATTATGTTTTTTATAAATGCCTCCGCCCAATTAGCTCCTGTTGGCACAAAATGGGTATATCTTAATACAAGCTATGAACTTGGAAAAGAATATTACTATAAATTTGAATCAACAGTTCTTGGCGATACTGTAATTAATAATACAATTTATTCCATTATTCAATCAACATATAAAAACAAGACATTTTATACCAAAGAAAACAATAAAATTTTTTATAATTATAAAGGTGAAAAATTATTGTTATTTGATTTTGATGTTAAAGAGGGTGATACACTTTTGGTAGATTATTATGGTACATTCAACACTACAGATACGCTAATCAAAAAACATCCACTTTTTATAAATGAAGTTTTTTATTTGAAAGATACAATCAATAATGATAGCCTAAAAGCAGTTACATTTACGGGAAAACGTTTTGGATTTACATTTAATCCAAGAAGATTAACAATCATTGAAAAAATTCTAACTCATTATAAATTTAATGAACTTTTAAACAATCCACCTTTCAATAATAGTATTCTTGGAACTCCTCAATTTGAAAGCAATATCACATTCAAATGCTACACCGAACCAAATGGATTTAATTTTAAATTAGTAGATGATTGTAACAAAGTTGGAGTAAAAAATGTAGAACAAATTATTTTCGAAATTTACCCTAATCCGGTTACAGATTTTTTATATTTTAAGAATACAAAAACACCAATTGAAAACATTTCGATTTACAATGTATTTGGCGAATTAGTTTACAAAAAAAACCATATAGAATCAGTAATCGATTTACAAAATATACCTACTGGAATTTATTTCATTGAAGTAAAATCGAACAATGAGTTTTATAGACAAAAAATAATTAAAGAATAGTAAATTTTTATGATTGGCCTAAATACGTTTGGCGTTATTGGAATATAATTAATTGAACTTTGCAAATCAGAACCCCAAATTTAGTTTTATTAATTTAAGGTAACAAAAATAGCTCTACGTTATTTATTGGCAAGTAATTGCATATCGTATCTATGCAATCCTTTTTCATAAAAATCGTTGGTTATTTTGGTTACTTCAAAACCGAATTTTTCAAAAAAGCCATACGAATACTGAGTAGTATCGATATATAAAATATGGTTGGGGTACTTTTCTTTTATTTGCTCCAAACGAAAGATTAACAACTCTTTACCAAATCCTTTTTTATGAAAATTTTGATGAATAAGTCCCCAAGCAAGTGTAATAATATTGGTATTATCTTTATCGCCAAAACCTCCGCAACCAATTACTTCATTTTCGAAAACTACCACATAATAGTAAGTTTTATTCACACCTCCTTTATTTGCAAACACATCTAAAAAATTATCAAAATCTGCAATTTCAGCTTTGGTAAAATACCTAGGAACATTGCTTTCAAAAGCCTCTAAACAGGCCTGCTTGTCACTAGTTTGATATGCTCTTATGGCTAATTTCATGTTTTCGAATTTAATAAAATTCAATTTCATATTTCTAATTCAATAAAATAAAAAAGCTACTTAACCATAAGGCTAAGTAGCTTTTTTTATTTGTTAAAAACTTAAATTATTCTTCATCTTTCGATGATAATAATGCTTCGTACTCTTCTTTACTACCAACTACTAATTTTTCGTAATCGCGTAAACCAGTTCCTGCAGGAATTAAATGTCCAACAATTACGTTTTCTTTTAATCCTAACATTCTATCTACTTTACCGTTTATAGCAGCTTCGTTCAATACTTTAGTAGTTTCCTGGAACGATGCAGCACTCATGAAACTTTGAGTACCTAAAGATGATTTAGTGATACCCATAATTACTTGAACTGCAGTAGCCGATTCAGCATCTCTTACTTCAACTAAGCGTAAATCTTTGCGTTTTAATTGTGAATTTTCATCACGTAATTTTCTAACGCTAATAATCTGACCTGCTTTGTAATTAGTTGAATCACCTGGTTCTAAAACTACTTTTTTATCGTAAATCCAATCATTTACTTTTTTAAATTTGAAACGATCAACGTTTTCACCTTCTAAGAATAAAGTATCACCTGGATCAACAACTTCTAGTTTTTGCATCATTTGGCGAACAATAATCTCGATATGTTTATCCGAAATTTTTACACCTTGTAAACGATAAACCTCTTGAATACCATTAACAATATAACGCTGAACAGTAAGCGGTCCTTCAATTCTCAAAATATCTTGAGGGCTAATTGAACCATCAGATAATTGAGCACCTGCTTTTACGAAATCGTTTTCTTGAACTAAAATATGTTTCGACAATGGAACCATGTATTTACGAGCATCTCCATCGCGAGAAGTAACCATAATTTCCCTGTTTCCACGTTTAATTCCACCAAAGCTTACTACACCATCAATTTCAGTAACTACTGCAGGATTACTTGGGTTACGAGCTTCAAATAACTCAGTAACACGCGGTAAACCTCCTGTAATATCACGTGTTTTACTTGCAACACGAGGAATCTTAACTAAAATTTCACCTGGTCCAATTGATTTTCCATCTTCAACCACAATGTGAGCACCTACTGGAATATTGTATTCTTTTAAAGGATTACCTTTTTTATCGTTTACAATAATTGAAGGTGTTTTAGTTTTATCTTTCGATTCAATAATTACTTTCTCTTTGTGACCTGTTTGCTCATCGCTTTCTTCTTTAAAAGTAATATATTAATTTAAACTAAAATAATTGTGTACCCTTCCGCCCCGGGCGGAGGGGTTTTTTCTTTAATGAGTGATTCTTTGAAAAAAT
>JBGSBN010000184.1:0-6956 GCA_041730515.1 Methylacidiphilales bacterium
TTTGAAAGAGCAAACTGCTTTGTTGAATGAGTTGAGTGAAGATGATAGCATTCCAAAGTATGCAACTCATTTAATTTATTTATCAAAAGCTGATAAAACGTATGAAATTGAGGAAAAAATTATCAAATCTATTATAGAAAATCAAGGAGCTTACCAATACTTAGATTACAAACCAATCACCATTTCAGCTAAAGCTCACCGCCCACCTTACGGAACAGATGGTGACTATTGGAGTAAACCAAATGCAGAAGAAATATTTGAAGTAGTTTGTAATATGATGAGCGATTACGAACCGGGGTATTTTCCAAAATTTTTATAAATAATCCTAAAACTTAATTAGGTAAATAATTTTAACACAAAAACAGAATAACAAATAAATGAAAAAAATAATTTTAGCGTTTTGCGCAATTTCGGCTTTAGCAGCATGTAACAATAAATCGGGCTCAGGAGCAATTAATAACTACAAAAAGTTATTTGACAAAAGTATGAATAGCAAAGATTTTCAAACTGCTATTGTTGCTGCGCAAATGATTTTGATTGAAGATAGTACCCAAATATTATATGCAGATACTTTGCCTGAATTATATGTAGCTACTAACAATATTATGGCTTGTAACGAAGCAACAACTGCAGCAATTAAACGCAACCCAACTAGTGAACGTTTATTACTAATTAAAGCTTTATGCGCAGAACAAATGGGTAATGTAGATGAGCAAATGACTACTTACAATCAATTATATGCTTTAAATAAAAAACCTGAGTATTTATACCGTATTACTGCTGCTCATTTTGGAACAGGTAATTTTAAAGCTGTTGAAAATAATTTAAAGGAATTAGACCAATTAGCTTTAACCACTAAAGACAGCATTGATTTTATGATAAGCGAATCAGAAAAACAAAAAGTGCCTTTAAAAGCTGCCTTGCTTAATATGCGTGCAATTATGGCTGCTCAAAAAGATAGAGATATGGCAAGTGCAAAAAAATATTTTGAGGCTGCCATTCGCGAGTTCCCTGATTTTATAGTGGCTAAGGAGTATTATAAAAGATTAATGACAGGTGGAAGGTAACCATTAAAAAAATAAAATTTGACATTTATCATTTAAAACACTTAATTGTAAATTTATTTCTCAAATTAAATAAATAAAATTATGAATCTATCCATTTCTAGTATAGCGGTAACTTGTGGCAATTCCACGAACTTTGATTCTATTATTAAATTAAGTGTATTGATGGCAACTAAATTCAATGCAAAATTGCATTTCTTGTTTTTTGATATGCCCGAAGTTGATTTATCGGCTAAATTAGCTGGTATTACTTTTGAAACAGAATACAGAACAAATGCCAATACCAAAGATCTTTCGCAAAGGTTAAATAGTATTCAACCTGATTTGTTAATTTTAAGTAACAAAACCAAGGATAATAATGAAGGTTTATTTTCGTTTAACGATGCATGTAAAATAATAGAACATGCCGATAAGCCCGTATTAACTATTCCTGGTAATTACAATTTTGAAAAATTTGAAAAAATATTAATTCCTATAGATACAAGTTTTGAAACTCGTCAAAAAGGACCTGCTACAGTGGTAATGGCTCAAAAATTTAACTCATATGTTTATATTTTAGGAGTAAGTACCGATAAAAGTAAAGATAGTGAGGTTGAAGTAACCAATTATAGCCGTCAAGTAAGTAATAAAATAGCCGAAAATGGCATTGACAATGAAATTGAGATGCGTTTAGGTGGCAATATTTCAGAACAAACATTGGCCTATGCCAAGGAAATTAGTGCTGATTTAGTTATTATTATGACTGAGCAAGAAATTAACTTTAAATCGTTTTTTACAGGTAAATTTTCAGAACAATTTATTAAAAATGCTCACTTACCTGTGTTAAGCGTAAATACTAAGGATTTGGTAGTAAGCGAAGCTAGATTGTAAGCAAAAAAGCATTCCATAAAAAAGCCACCATTTTTCTTAAAATGGTGGCTTTTTTTATTTTTCTTCTGTAAACAAACTCTCTTGTTTTTCAAAATCAAACAAGGTTGTTCTGCGCAGTCTATAATAACTTAACCAATATTCTTTTAAAGTTCGGTAATATTCATTTCTAGCCATGTCTTTTTCCGTTTGGGCTATGTTTAAATTGGTATTATCTATTTTACCAATAAAGTATCTGTTTTTAGCTACTTCATATCTTTTTTGTGCAATGGTATCGGCTTTGGCACTAATTGAAACACGTTGTTTTAATTGCTTGTATTGCATCACCAAAAAAATCACATCTTGCTCTAAGTTTAAGTAAGCCAATTGTAATTGTGCATCTTTGGCCTTAAATTGATATTTGGCTTCTTTATAATCATTTCTAAACCTACCCCAATTCATTAAAGGTAAGTTCAATCCAAAACTTATTCGTTGTTGCTCAGCCGGATTTTTATAGCTATTTTCTAATTGACTAGCCGTTTGACTTAATCCATAAGTAGCATTTAACTCGGCATTGGGCAATTGATTCAATTTGGCTCTTCGTAAATTACCTTCTATTTGTTTTTGCTCAATATTTATTTGGATAAAATCGCTGCGGCTTTTTATGGCATTGCTAACTGCCTTTTCAATATCAGGTTCAAAAAATGGCAAATTAGTTTCCGGCCTCAATTCTAACTCAATATTTTTCGACAAGCCCAAAATAATCCTTAATTGGTTCATACTAGAAGTATAGTTTAATTTGGCTTGGTCAAAACTATTTTGAGCATTCATTAATCGCAGTTCGGTTTGTAATAAATCGTCCTCTCCTATTTTGCCTAAATTATACCTGCCTTTTGCCATGCGTAAAAGCGTATCGTTCACATTTAAGTTAAACTCTGCTAACATTAACTCAGCTTCGGCATTTACTGCATCAAAATAAGTTTGAGTAATTTGTATTGATAAATCTTCTGACCTTTCGGCAAATAAACGAGAATTTTGTTTATACCTTAATTTAGCCAATTGCCATTGAAATTTTAGTTCGTTAAACCTAAATATTGGCTGACTGATTGACACAATTAAAGGTGATGCTTGCCAAGTGGTAATGCCATTTTGCGATAATAAATCAAAACGAGTTAAAGCAGATGAAATGGAAATAACGCCACCTGTAGCCATTAAATTTTGTTGTAATGAAATACTTCCAAAAGATAAAGCTTGCGTGCGCTCCACAAATTTGATGGTTCCATCTGGCTGTAAAACTTGCCCCAAGCTTCTATCTAAACCTGGTGCATTTAAATAGCCATTTATTAATGGCAGTCTATTAGCCGATGCCGATTTATAATTAACCTGAGCTGCATAAAATAAATTTAAATTGATGCTAGCCTGCAAACTTTTATCTTTAGCCATTTGAACTGCCTCTAATAAACTTAATTTTATTTGTGCATTTATTGCCAAAGGCAATAAAAACATCAACGCAATGAGGAACTTATTTTTAACCATATTTTACAACTAAAGAATAATCAAATAAATACTAACCGAACCATAAATTTATTAGCACATTTAATTGAATAATGAGTTGGCAATAAACAATATTTTTCATTTAATTTTAAATTTATTTATTAAATTTACACTTAATTATATGTTATAAAATAAATACATTAAACAAATTTTTTGTTACTAATCAATAAAAACATTATAAAAACGTTTATAAATTTGTTTAGATAAGTTTACTTACATTTAATTACAAATAAAATGCAACAAAACCAAGCATACTATATTCAAAACCAGTCAAATAATCATAATTGGGCTGGTTTAGCAGGAACCCTATTTATTCATGGTGCCATATTTTTAGCTTTGTATTTTTTTATTTTAGTACCTCCTAATCCACCTTGGGCAGATGGTGGAGGCCCTGCTATGATTTTAGGTCAGGAAAATATGGGAGGCGAAAGTACTAGCCCAGTGCAAGATCCACAGCCAAACGAAACATACACACCGTTAGAAAGCCAACCAACTCCTGATGAACTTAGCCAAAGTACAGACGATGAGGTAGATGTAGTAGCAAAAGTAAATGATAAAAAAACAGATGCGAAAAAGCCGGTGGTAACTCCACCAACAGAAAAACCTAAAGACATTGTTGAATTGCCTAAAACAAATCCAAATGCATTGTTTAAAAGAAAAAATAGTACCAATAATACTGCTGGAGGATATGGAAGTGGCACTGAACCCGGAAATGAAGGCAGACCTGACGGAACTCCAGATGGGGTTTTAGGTGGAACTGGAACTGGTGGAACAGGAAGCGGTGGTGATGGCCCTGGAGGTGATGGAACTGCTGGTGGAGGAATTAAATATAGTTTAGGCGGTCGCAGGGTTGCAAAAAAACCAACTATTTCAACCAACTCAAACGATGTAGGAATAGTAGTAGTTAATATTACAGTAGATAGACAAGGAAATGTAATAAAAGCAGAGCCAGGAGCACGCGGAACTACTACCCTAAACTTAGATAAACTAAAAGTAGCCAAACAAGCAGCTTTAGATACTAAATTTTCGCCAAAACCTGATGGCCCAGCTGAGCAATTTGGAACCATGACAGTTAGTTTTGCATTTGATTAATAATAAACATTTAAAATAAAAAAGGGGTTGAATTTAAAAATTCAACCCCTTTTTGTATACAATAAGTAATTAAATGTATGCCTTGTTTTTACATTTTTCTGAGTCTTTTAAAGATGATTACAACATGATGTTCCCAATTGTTTAACACATCAAGTTAATCAATCACGCAAGTCGTAACTAATAAATCATATTTCAGACAATGATGCAGAAAACGCTGAGGCATCTACGGGAAAAAATTTGCTAGTTTGTGATTGCTTCTCTACGTTCGCAATGACGTTCCCGCATGTTTGCAATTCGTCCTTGCGAGGAACGAAGCAATCCCATTTCATGTGAGTGCAGATGCTCGTTAGAGATTGCTTCTCTAGGTTCACAATGACGTTCACAAACGTTTAAGCTTAAATTAGGTCAATTTACTTAATCAATCACGCAATGCGTGACATAGTTCAAACAATGTGCGGGAAACTCTGCGGAATCTGCTTCCGACACATCGGAATGCGGGAAAATTTGCTCGCTTGAAATTACTTCTCTGCGTTCGCAATGACGTTTTTTGTTGGTGGATTTTCGTTAAAGAATAAGATTTATTAAATTTAAAACATTCATTCACGCCTTGCATGATAATTATTCTAAATTAAGCATTTTAAATTTATTTACTCCGTACTTTTGTCACTCCGCATTCCGCACTTTAAGCGTCCATCAAAGCATCATCGTGCTTTTTATTGGCCAATTGGCCGCAAGCTGCATCAATGTCTTTACCACGGCTTCTGCGCACAGTAGCTTTTACACCGTTTTTTTCAAGGTATGCGCAAAAGGCATCTATTTTACTGCTATCAGCTTTTATAAACTGTCCATCACCCGTTGGGTTGTATTCTATAATATTAACTTTTGCAGGAACTTTTTTGCAGAATTTAAGCAACATTTTAGCATCTTCAATACTTTCATTAAAATCTTTAAAGGCTATGTATTCAAAGGTAATGCGGCTTTTGGTTTTATTGTAAAAATGTTGCAATGCCTTGCCTACAGCTTCTAAACTGTTGCTTTCGTTTATAGGCATTATCATATTGCGCTTTTCATCGCTTGCAGCATGTAACGAAAGTGCCAAACGGAACTTTACATTATCATCGCCCAACTTTTCAATCATTTTAGCAATACCAGCGGTACTAACCGTTATGCGCTCATTACTCATGCCTAAACCTTCGGGTAAAGTAATTTTTTTAATAGCTGCCATTACATTGCTGTAATTTAATAATGGTTCGCCCATACCCATAAAAACGATATTGGTCAATGGTTTTCCGTAATGGTTATTGGCCCAATTTTTTATATGAACCACTTGGTCGTAAATTTCGGCAGGAGTTAAATTACGCTCACGCTTCATGGTGCCAGTAGCACAAAATTTACAGGTTAAACTACACCCAACTTGGCTGCTCACACAAGCCGTCATTCTGTCTTCTGCTGGAATTAAAACTCCTTCTACCAAAAATCCATCATGAAGCCTAAAACTACTTTTTATCGTTCTATCTTCACTAACTTGTTTATCTTGAACTTTTATATGATTGATACAAAACTCTTCGTTCAGCAAATTACGCAAATCAATGGAAAGATTACTCATTTCATCAAAACTGCTAGCCGACTTTTTCCAAAGCCATTCATACACTTGCTTACCCCTAAAAGCAGGCTGACCTATTTTCACAAAAATGTCTTTTAATTCGTCAAGCGTAAGTTCACGTATATCTATTTTGTTCAAAATTTTGAAGTATAAATTACTAATTATTCGTCATTGCGAGGAACGAAGCTTCCAACAAATCGGGGTCACTTCATTTTTTATTAATTCCTTAGATTGATGAAAAAAAACCACATTTTTTCAACTATTTAAATTTCGTTTCGACAAGCTCAACGACCAGTGACTACTAAATTTACGGTCATTGAGCTTGTCGAAATGACGAGTAAATTTAAGATAATTTACTAAAACCTAAACCTTATTTAATCTCAGCAATTATGGTTTTACCGCCTTTAACTACTTGATTTAAAGTAACATTTATTTTAGCATCTAAAGGCAAATATAAATCAACCCTTGAACCAAATTTAATAAAACCCATTTCAGCACCTTGCTCCGCTTGTTGGCCTTCTTTTACATACCAAACTATACGTTTAGCCAATGCACCCGCAATTTGACGGAACAATACCGAAACACCGTTAGGTTTTTCAATTACAGTAGTAGTACGTTCATTTTCGGTTGACGATTTTGGATGCCAAGCCACTAAATATAAACCAGGATGGTATTTAAAATATTTTACCAAACCACCAATTGGATTGCGGTTTACATGCACATTAAAAGGGCTCATAAATACCGAAACTTGAAGTCTTTTTTCGTTGTAATATTCAGTTTCCATTACTTCTTCAATT
>JBGSBN010000185.1:0-6947 GCA_041730515.1 Methylacidiphilales bacterium
AATTTGGTAAGTATGAGGCAGCAGGAAAAGGCACTGAGGTTGAAAACATGGCTGTTAATGGTAAAGCTGTTAAAACTACATTGGATAATTCTATTCTAAAAGTGTATTTAAACGAGCCTATTTTACCTAATTCGCGAGTAACATTTAACATTAAATTTAAAACTTACTTTGATGGAGGTGGAAACCAACGCAGACGTATGAAAACTTACAAAGACCGTTGGGGAAATAAACATTTTAATGGTGTACATTGGTATCCGCGTATTTGCGTTTACGATAGAAAGTTTGGCTGGGAAACCGACCAACATTTAGGCAAAGAGTTCTATGGCGATTTTGGTCAGTACGAAGTAGAAATGACTTTGCCCAATAATTATATTATGGATGGTACGGGTGAATTACAAAACGAAACAGAAGTATTGTCGCCAGCCCTAAGAGCCAAATTAGATCTTAAAAACTTTGAGAAAAAACCGTGGGAATCGGCACCCGATACTACTTTAATTCCAAGAAATGGAACCAAAACTTGGGTTTTCCGCTCGGTTAATACACACGATTTTGCTTGGACCACCTCTCCTACTTACCGCATTGGCGAATTACAGTTAAAATTGCCAAACGATAATAACCGCATTGTTCGCTGCATTGCATTGGTGCAAGAAAGTCATGCAAGTGGATGGCAAGATGCAGCTTTATTTTGCGCTAGAGTAATTGATATTTACAGCAAAGATATAGGAGTTTATGCCTATCCTAAAATGATTGTGGCCGATGCTGCCGATGGAATGGAATATCCCATGATTACTTTAGATGCTGGTCGTAGCCCTAGTTATTACGGATTATTTGCACACGAAATTGGCCATAATTGGTTTTTTGGAATGGTGGGAAATAACGAAACCTACAGAGCCAGTTTAGATGAAGGTTTTACCCAATTTTTAACGCATTGGTGTATGAGTCGTTTAACCAACGAAAATCCAACGGTAAACACCAGCAACAAATACATAAAAAAGTATTATAAACCAATGCCATTGCTCGATCAAAATGTGTATTACGGTTATATACGTGATGCCATAAACGATGATGATCCTGCACTAAACATACATAGCGATGATTTTAACGGAGCGTTAAATCATGGTGGTGGATATGGAAATGTGTATTATAAAACTGCAACCATGCTTTATAATTTGCAATATGTGTTAGGCGAAGAAATGTTTCAAAAAGCCATGCAACATTATTTTAACCAATGGAAAATGGCGCATCCTTATTTTGAGGATTTTAGAGCTAGTATTATGCAGTATTCTAAAACCGATTTAAACTGGTTTTTTGACCAATGGCTTGAGACAACTAAGAAGATTGATTATTCGGTTGGTAAGGTTAATAGAGTTGAGGGAGTTGATAAAGTTGATGGAGTAAATAATTTTGAGATTCAATTTGAACGCAAAGGACAAATGCAAATGCCAATTGATTTTACTGTTTACACCAAAGATTCAAATTATCAATTTGTAATTCCTAACACCTATTTTGTTAAACAAACTTCGGCTACGGTATTGCCAACTTGGAAAGGTTGGGGCTTATTGAATCAAACTTATACAGCAAAAATATCGTTACCAGCAGGCAGTAAAATTACCAATATTCAAATAGACCCAACTTATAAACTAGCCGATATTAACCAATTGGATAATAGTTTAAAATGCCCCGTTCTATTCACTTTTGACCATCAATTAAATAACCCAATGGATAGAAAACATTATATTTTAAAATGGAGACCTGATGTTTGGTATAATAATTACGATGGTGTAAAAATTGGTTTGCACTTTAATGGCAATTACATGAATCAGAAACATGTTTTTAGTTTTACCACTTGGTATAATACCGCAGTAGCAACTAATTACAATACAGAAACTTACCAACAAAGCAGTGCTATTTATCCGGTGCATTATAATTTGAGTTACCGCCATCGCTTAGCAAAACAATTAGATTTTGATTTACAATCGCGCATGTTAGATGGTTTGGTTTTGAATAAAATTGGATTTAATAAAACAATATATAATACCATTTATAAAGTTAATTTTAAAAGTATGCGCAGGGTTCAAAAATATTATTTACCTGCTTTTGCTAATGTAGCTATAAATGGTTTAGATTTTTATCCAAACATTACCAGTTACGACCAATGGAACAATACTTTAAACCTTGAACTAGAGCATAATTACAACAAAGGAATTGGTTCAGGAAAAATAATTGCAGGCTTGCGTACATCGGCTATTTTTAGCGATTTTGATTACGCCACCATGTATTTAAATATTGTTCAAAATAATACCTTACATAAATTTGAGTTGAAAACGCGTTTGTTTGCTCAATACATGACAGGAAATAATGCTGCACCAGAAGCGCAATTGTATTTAGCAGGTGCCAATCCTGAGGAAATGGCAGAAAATAAATTTACTCGCTCAGCTGGTATTTTACAAGCAGAATGGTTTAATTATGGTGCCAATACCAATAATTTCCAAATGGGTGGAGGCTTAAATATTAGAGGATATGCTGGTTATTTAATGCCCGTTACCAATAATTCAGACCAATACTTTTTATACAAAGGTAACTCAGGTGCTTCGGTTAGTTTGGAGTTAGATTACGATAAATACTTTAATATTCCACCGCGTGGTTTGGTTAAAAACTTACATTTAGATAGTTATATATTTTTAGATGCAGGCATTTTACAAGCCAATAATCCTAATATTTTAGAAACTACAGCAGCAACAAGTACATTAAAAACAACTACACCATTATTAGCTAGTGCAGGCCCAGGTTTTGCATTAACCATTAAACGATGGAGCTATTTTGATGGTATTAAACCACTTACTGTAAGGTTTGATATGCCAATATTTTTAAGTAATGCTCCTTATATAGATGGAGAAAACATTAAATTTAGGTGGCAATTAGGAATTAACCGAACATTTTAATTTATTTGAATGCACAAAATAAATAAGCAATATGAGTTTAGGATCAGAATTTAGAGAGTTTGCCATGAAGGGCAGCGTTATCGACTTAGCGGTTGGTGTGGTTATTGGAGCAGCATTTGGTAAAATTGTTGACTCGTTGGTTAACGATATTATTATGCCAATTGTAGGTGTATTAATTGGTGGACACGATTTCAGTAAATTATCGTATAAAATTGGCGAAGCCGAGATTAAATATGGTAATTTCATTCAAACCAGTTTTAATTTTATTATCATTGCTTTTGTACTTTTTATGGTAATTAAAGCCATTAATAACCTAAAAAGATTAGAAGAACTTAAATTGAAAAAATAAGTTATACCTCAACCCCAAAATAAAAGCCAATCATTAGTTTGATTGGCTTTTTTTGTTTTCTTACATTAACCTACTTCCGTTTGGAGTTGGTTTTTGAACGGTAGTAATTATAATATTTCCATTTTCGTCAGCAAAACCTGTGAGTAGGAATTCGCTAATAAAATTGGCAATTTGTTTGGGTTCAAAGTTAATTACACCCACTATTTGCAAGCCTAATAAATCTTGCTTTGAATAATGAAAAGTTACTTGGGCCGAAGTTTTTTTAACGCCAATTGCTGCACCAAAATCTACCCAAATTTTATAGGCAGGTTTTTTAGCTTCCACAAAATCTTCTACTTTAATAATAGTGCCAACATGCATGGCTACTTTTTCAAAATCGGCCCAAGTAATGGAGTTCATTGATTTATAATTTAAAATAACTAATCATCCAAAAATCTTCTACTTTCTTTTTCCTTGGATACTTCGGCTTCGCTCAGCATAAATTCCAAAGAAACAATCCCGCAGAGCGGGACAAGGCAAAAAAATGCTTCCACGCGCATGGCCAAGGCTGGCCCGCTTTTTTGCCAGCCCAACGCACATCGCTAATGGAATGCGATTTATATTTCTGAAAATTTCAGCTTCTATTATTTGACTATTTTAGATTAAGTCTAACAAAGGAATCAGATTTTTCTGGCTGACATTAATTGATCATATCGAAGCCAGTGTAAGGAATCAAGGCTTTTGGTATTTTAATTCCTTCTGGCGTTTGGTGGTTTTCTAACAATGTAGCAACTATGCGAGGCAACGCCAAAGCACTTCCGTTTAAGGTATGAACCAATTGGTTTTTACCATCTGTTCCTTTAAAACGACATTTTAAGCGATTGGCCTGAAAGGTTTCAAAGTTAGAAACACTACTTACTTCTAACCACCTGTCTTGTGCTACGCAAAAAGTTTCAAAATCGTAAGTAATAGCTGATCCAAAACTCATATCACCACCACATAAACATAAAATTCGGTATGGTAATTCTAATTTTTCTAATAATCCTTGCACGTGAATCACCATTTCGTCTAAAATGGCTACTGATTGATTGGGATGTGCTATTTGCACAATTTCCACTTTATCGAACTGATGCAAACGATTTAAACCACGCACATGTGCACCATAACTTCCAGCTTCTCGTCTGAAACAAGGAGTATAACCTACGTTTTTTATCGGTAATTCTTCTTCTCTTAAAATTACATCGCGGTACAAGTTGGTAATAGGCACTTCGGCAGTAGGAATTAAATACAAATCATCCACAGTTACATGGTACATTTGTCCTTCTTTATCTGGCAATTGACCAGTTCCAAAACCACTATCTGCATTAATCATTAAAGGTGGCATTATTTCGTGGTAACCCGCTTTGGTAGCTTCATCTAAAAAGAAATTGATTAAAGCGCGTTGTAACCTAGCACCTTTGCCTTTATAAACCGGAAAACCAGCACCAGTAATTTTGTTACCTAATTCAAAATCAATGATATTGTATTTGGCCGCTAATTCCCAATGAGGCATAGCACCTTCGTGCAAAACAGGAATCTCACCTTTGGTAAATACAGTTACATTTTCTTCAGGAGTTTTTCCTTCGGGAACCACGCTGCTAGGCAGGTTAGGAAACGTAACCAATATGTTAAAGATTTCAGTCTCTAATTGTTTTAAGCGCTCTTCTAATTGTTTGGCATTTTCTTTTAACTCAACCGTACGTGCTTTAATTGACTCAGCTTCAGTTTTATTACCAGCTTTCATCAATTCACCAATTTTTTTAGCTAATTGATTGCTTTCAGCTGCATTATTTTCGGTTTCTACTTGTGCTTTGCGTTTTTCTTCGTCCAATTGCAATAATTCATCAACTGCAACTATGTTTTTAAAGTGTTTTTTAGCCAATCCAGCCTTTACGGTATCAGCATTTTCGCGTATATAATTAATTTGTAGCATGTATAATTTCTATTAATGGCAAAGATGCTTTTTTTGATTCAATTTTGAAAATGAATTGTTGACAGAAACACAAATTGCGCGTTAATAAAATGAATAAAGGAAAGGTAATAATATTATTTCGCCCTCACTTAATACCTAAATTTAAAAAACAAACAACGTGTTATAGATTAAATGATTAGTGTAATTGGATGGGTTAGTTATAGAAGATTGAATAAAACACAAAAGCCCAACATTTAAATGTCAGGCTTTTGTCGAGGACTAGTAGTCCCTGAAGGACTCGAACCTTCGACCTACGGTTTAGAAAACCGTTGCTCTATCCAGCTGAGCTAAGGAACCATTTTTTCTATCCATCACGCTAAGCGTGATAAGGAAACATTTTTGGATTTATAAAAACTTAATTTAAAAATGTTAAAAACATTGAAAATACTTATTTTTATTGGGTGCAAATAAAGATAAAAATACTGTATTTTACAACAACTTTTTATACAATTACTTACAATTTTTTGGATTTTAATTACTTAAAAATATATCCTCATCCCCAATGTTGACGAGGATATACTTTAAATGTATTATTCTGATACTACTTCAACTTTAATAGTAACCGAAACTTCACGATGTAAGTTTACAATAGCTTCGTAGCTACCTAATACTTTAACATCATCAATTTCGATTTTACGTCTGTCAATTTCGTAACCTTTAACTTTTAGCGCTTGAGCTACTTGAAGTGGAGTAATTGAACCGAAGATTTTACCATTAGCACCTGCCTTAGTAGCAATAGTGATAACCATTTCTTTCATACTTTCGCTTGTAGCTAAAGCATCAGCTTTCATTTTCTCGCGCTTCATAGCACCTTGACGGTTGTTTTCTTCCATCATCTTTACATTACCTGGAGTAGCTAAAATAGCCATACCTTTAGGGAACAAAAAGTTGTTTGCGTAACCATCTTTAACCATTACTACTTCACCTTGTTTTCCAAGGTTTTTCATGTTTTCTTTTAAAATAATTTTCATCTCTGTTGTTTCTCCTTCAATTTAAATTATTTAATCATATCTCCTGTAAAAGGTAAAACTGCAATATGACGAGCACGTTTAACGGCTTGAGATATTTTACGTTGGTATTTTAAAGAAGTACCTGTTAATCTACGAGGCAAAATTTTACCTTGATCGTTTACAAATTTCAATAAGAAGTTAGCATCTTTATAATCAATATATTTGATACCATTCTTTTTAAAACGACAGTATTTTTTGCGCTGTGTAGCATCTGGCGTAGTATTAAATACTGAAGATCCAGTATATTTGTTTTGTGGTTTTGCCATTACTTTTTAGCCTCCTGTTGTTTAGGTGAATTTTTGCCTTGATTAAACTCGCCATTACGTTTACGTACGTTGTAATGTAATGCGTGTTTATCTAAAACTGTTGATAAGAAACGCATAATGCGCTCATCACGTCTGAAAGCCAATTCGAAGGTACTAACAAAAGAAGTTGGTGCTTTATACTCATAAATGTGGTAAAAGCCAGTACTTTTCTTTTGAATAGGGTAAGCCAATTTGGTTAACCCCCAGTTTTCTTCATGAATCAGCTCTCCGCCATTATCCGTAATTAATTTACGGTATTTGGCTACAGCGTCTTTCAGCTGTTCTTCAGAGAGTACGGGTGTGAAAATAATCACAGACTCATAGTTGTTAAGGACAACACTCTCTTCTTTA
>JBGSBN010000186.1:0-6766 GCA_041730515.1 Methylacidiphilales bacterium
TCCAAAAAAGGTAGTTTGAGTTAATGGTATTTGACCAGAAGTTCCTGCTCCAATAGTTCTTAAAATAGGTGATGTATTGTTAGGGCCATTGTATATAATAATACTATCTGTTGGCCACATTTTTATTCTTTCTACAAATAAAGTAATCGAATCGGCACATGGTGCAATGGTAAACCCTGGACAATTACTTGGCCAGCTGCTTCTTGCATAAGTTTGGTAAGGGCCATTAATTCCATATAAAAATCCTTCCATTTTTGAGCTAGTAAATCCACCTGAACCTGAGCACATGTAATTACCTTCTACTACTTTTATATAATCCGTTTTACAAATTGAATCGGTTCCACGTAAATTCCAAACGCGCAAACATACCTTAAATACTCCTGCATCAAATGCAGCTAAACGTGGGTTCGGTGCATCAGCACCTGGAATGCCATTTCCTTTTACAAAATAATTAGCTATTCCATTTGCTGGATCTGTTACACAACTAATACAATATGGATCTATAGTCCATTCCCACTGGGTTGGTCCATTGGTGCTTAAGTCTATAAATGGTGCTTCTTCGGTAATACCCATTATTCGTTTAAAGGTAATAAAATCAGCTTTTGGTTTTTGACTTGGCGTATCTACATAAATAAATTTACTAATAGAATCGCGCAATGAATCGCGTTTTAAATTATTTACAGCTAATAATTTTACCAATTTTAAACCTGGTGAAGTAAAGGTATAAGTAAAGTTATTGAAGTATTTTGCGGTATCAATATAACCTGCTTGGCGGTTATAACCAGCTATTAATGGGTTTTCGTTTGGTAAGTTCCAAAACACACGGCTTTGGAAACTTGATGTATTAATTAAGGTAGCTGGACTGTTTATCCAAACGGTATCAGGTGCGTAGAAATTGGCAATTGGTGGGAGAGTTGGACCTGTTGGACCCTGAATTAAAATATTATAATCTTCAGTTTCTCCAAATCCATAACTTAAACATTCAGTAAGTGTAGTTCCTGAAGAAGCTTCTGCTACTGTTATTCTCATTCTTGTTTGGCCTGTCATAGCTGTTGAGGGGATAACAAATGAATTCACAACATTTCTCGGTCCAATTAAAGTGGCATTTTCTACAAACACTTTTTCACCTGGATCGGCAAATGAATTGTTTTGGTTAAAATCTATCCAAATAGCTGTTCCAAAAGCGTAATAAGTTGGACCATCACATTCGTCTTCTTGAATATTAAAGTTTACAGTAGCACCGGGAGCAAATGTCCACATATTACCTAAGGTAGTAAAGTTTGAGTATTGGTTTAAAGCTGAACCAGGCCCAGGAGCAATAGTTGTGCAACTGTAAGCATTTGTTATGCTATTCATTGTTACAGCGTAAATCTCCTCATCAGCGGTAGATGTAGCACCAGAAGGACAATACTGGGCATTGGCATTTAAACCTGCCAAGGTTGCAAATACTATCAATAGTAAGAGCTTTTTAAATTGTAAAATTGATTTCATATTATTTGTTATTTTATTATTTTTATTCTTCAAATTTAATTTTTACAGCGACATTTCAAAATACAATTTCAATTTGGTTTGGTAAAACTTGAATTTTTTACAAAACTACTGTCACTCATAGTTAGTAAAAAGGCAATCAGGTCATCTTTTTGCTCTTCAGTTAATCCTAATCCAACTCCCCATTGACTATTTGGCTTCTGGTGTTTTCCTATATTAGGATCAACCCATGGAGACACATAACCACCTGAATCGTAAAAGTTTAAAACATCTTTAAGCGTTTTTCTACTTCCATCGTGCATATAAGGTGCAGTAAATACCAAATTACGTAAACTTGGGGTTTTAAATTTCCCAATATCATTGTATTTATTAGTAATACGAAATAATCCTGAATCGGTTGGGTATTTTTGTAAACCATTATTTTTAAATTTAAAATCAGTGAGATAAAAACTTCTTTCTTGCCCATGACAATGGAAACAATCACCTCCTTTTATTTGTAATGAAGGATTGCTTTCTGAATAAAAAAGTGCATAACCTCTTTTCTCTTGATCTGAAAAAACGTTAAAATTTCTTGTTTTCAAATATTCATCATATTTTGAATTAAATGATAACAACGTTCTTTCAAATTGAGCTAATGCTTTTTGAACTAAATACAAATAAATAGAATCGGTACCAAATGCCTTTTTAAATAATGGAGGATAAATAGGATTGGCTTGTAACTTTGGAACTATGGTTTTTAAATCGGAGGCCATTTCAATTTTATTTTCAATAGGCCCTAAAGTTTGGCGCTCTAAATTTACAGAACTACCATCCCAAAAAAAACGATGTATGGTATCAACGGCTTTACTCTCTTGAAACGCCAAGTTAAATAATGGCATTGCATTTCTTAACCCAATATTGCCAAATGCTCCTTTACTAAATTGAACATTATCAGAAAAAGCATTGGCAGGATTATGACAACTTGCACAAGATTGGCTATTGTTAGCCGAAAGCATTGGCTCATAAAACAACCTACGACCAAGTTCAACTCCTGCTTTGGTTAACGGATTTTCTTCTGGCGACTTTACCTGATCATTACTATTGCTTAAAAAACTAGGATATAGAATAGTATAAGGTGTTCTATCCCAAGCAACATTATTGCTATCAATTTTTGGATCTTTGGTGCAAGATAGAATAGCGAAAACAATAAAAATAATGAATAATTTATACCTCATATTTACAAATTAATTAACTATCACATTGGTTAATAAAATCATATTTAACATGTTGGGTAATAGTTTTGTTTTTATAGCAGGTGAATTTTCCGAATGAATATCTTTAGGATCTACTTGTAAATTATAAATATTTGGACTACTGAAAAATGAGTTAATATCCATTTTATAATTGAAAGATACTCCATTTGTAGCGCTTTTAATTTTATAATTACTTAAATCAATTTCTTTATTAACCACATTGGTACTTCCTCCTACATCTAAACTAAAAGTTTGCAAAGAAGGCATTCTTCCTTCCAACCTAAAATGAATATAACCGTTTGTCCAATTCCAATACATTCCTAACGCAGGATCCAAGTCGCCTGTTTGCTCACCACTTCTATTTCTTGCACTATCTACTCCTAGGTTAAACCTAATTTTACTGTATAAACCAGCGGGAACTTTATTTATTGAAAATCTATATTTAAATGCATCTTCACCCGAGTTTAGTTTATAAGTTCCAATATCTACCCATTTAGCAGTTAAACTATTATATAACTGCATATTAGAAACTCTGTAAGATAGGTTATTTATTTGAATAGTATCTTGGTTATCTGTAATATAATTTTGCGTTCCATAAACTATTGGATTTGCCTTAAAATAATGTTCAAAATTAACATTCAACTTATTTTCGATAGGGATTAATAATCCTGAAAAATTAGTAATAGTGTCTAATACATTTATTGGATTAGGATCACCTATAATTGGATTATTATCTTTTGAGCAAGCGCTCACCAAAAATATTATTGCAATAAGTGAAATGAATATTTTTTTCATAATAGTTTTATTTATTTTCTCAAAAGTAGCATCTTGCAAGCCTAAATAAAAATTAGTACATATAAAATTTACTTAAAAACGATAAAAATTATAAATTATGGCGAGCTTTGATATAGTTTCAAAAATTGACTTACAAAAAATTGACAATGCAATAAATACCGCTTCAAAAGAATTGGTAAATAGGTATGACTTAAAAGATGCTGAATGTACTATTGAAATTGATAAAAAAAGTAAACAAGTAAAAATTGCAGCTAACCAAGATATGGCATTGACTAGTATTATTGATATTATATTATCAAAATTTAGCAAGCAAGGACTTGATGTAAGAAGTTTGGATTTGAGCAAAGAATCCAGATCAAGTGGAAAGTTGGTGTTACAAGATTTACCCATAAGAGAAGGTCTTGATAAAGAAACTGCAAAAAAAATTGTTTCGTTTATAAAAGATACCAAGCTTAAAGTTCAAGCAAGCATAATGGACGATCAAGTTAGAGTAACTGCAAAACAAATTGATGATTTACAAAACACCATGGCAGCAGTAAGAGGAAATGATTTTGAGGTGCCTTTGCAATTCGACAATATGAGAAGTTAATAAAAAAAAGCCTGCTTAATTGAATTAAACAGGCTTTTTTATGTTATTAAACTTAGTAATTATTCAATTACAATCTTTTTAGTTACTGAGCCATTATTTCCACTAATTGACAAGAAATAGAAACCTGAATTGATGTTACTTAATTCTATTTCCATTTTGCTATCGCTAACTGCTTTAGAAGTAAATTGAACTTTTTTACCACTTATATCAATTAAACTGTAAGTCGAATTTGTTAAGTCAAAACTAGCATTAACAATAAAATTACCTTTTGATGGATTTGGATAAATTTCAATTGAATTAGCATTTAAAATTTCGTTGGTAGAAACGGTTAATTCTGCAGGTAATTTAAATCCAGCAGTTCCATCGCTTCTAGATGTAGTAAGACCTTGTTTTGCATCAAAGCCCATACCCCTGCGAGCAAAAGCTTTCCATAATAATGATTTATTAGCACCACCATTTAATAAAGAATCAGCTAAAATAATTGCATCGCGAGCATCTAAAAATCCTGGTTGACAAGGCTGTAATTTTAAACCCATCATTACCAATTCTAATGCCTTGTTATTACCACCTTTTCCAGTGTACATATTTTCATCAAAGCCATATTTATCAATCATATCCAAGTAAATATCATATAAAGCACTACACCAAACAAATCCAACTCCATGAGGAACTGATAAGGTTTTGATACTATTATAATTTACTGGATTGGTAATCATACTTCTGCTGTATCTATATGGTCTGATACCAACACCATTAGTGTCTTGAGCAATTAGATGTGTACCAATTCCTCTTCCTGATATTGAAGTTTCGTATGGTTTTGAGGTTAAAACTAAGCCAAAAAAATCGCTCCATCCTTCACCAGCTTGCTCTTCATTGTTTAAGCAACTTGAATTAGCTGGTCCACCAGTTAATCTGGTAGAAATTCCATGTCCATATTCATGTGTAATTACTCCATTATCAAAATCACTGTCGTAAGTTCTTGATGCCGCAGAAGGAACAGTTGAATCAAACATACTTAAGTTAATACTTGAATTGGCTAAAGTTGTTTTAAATAAATTACCATTGGTTGATGAAACCATCACCACTGGAATGTTTACACCGGTTCCACTACCTGTAATTGCAGTTGCAGTATTTGAAGTATTAACAATTACTACTGCAATGGCTCCAGCTGCTTGCGCATTTAATATTTTGGTTTGATAGGTACAAGTTCCTCTGGTAATTAAGGCAATTTTACCACTAACCGAATCGGCATTTATTAAGGTATTACAACCTAAGTTTCCACCACTAGATGAGCCACCATCGTTAACCATTACCAAGTTTGCTGTAATTGGCTCAAGGCTTAATCTAGGACCAAATGATGCAATAACAGCACCATATTTTTTAGCCAAGGTTGAAGGTTCATTTACTTGTAAAATATTAGCAAAAGCAGGAGTGGCTGAACCTCCCCATAAATACATTTGCATCCTTGGATTTAACCCATCAACTGGAGTAGCAAAATTGGCATTATCAGTTCCACTTCCATCCTGAGCTTCGGCATACACAAAATCTTTTCCTAAACCTTTATTTGTATAATTTTTTGATTGAAAATTTCCACTTTCTTCATCAAATCCATAATTATAAAAAACATCATGAATGGTATTGTTCCAAAAGAATAAATTGGTAATAGCTGCATTCAAATTAGGACGAGGACCTGCATCTAAACCATAAGGAAAATCAAAAATTAAATCTGTTCCTCCATTTGGTGAATAAGCATTGGTGGTAGAATTATTAGCCAAAGTATCTTCTTTAGCCCAAACATTGTTTCCACGGGTAATTAAAAATTCTGGACCTTCTACAGCATTGGTATCATGCCAACCGTAAGGAGAAGCCATTAAATCATTGGAATTGGAAATCAATTGTCTATCGCCACGTGCAGGGCTTTCCATTGGAATTGGAAATACTTTATAAGTTCCATTGTTAGCTGCTTTACCTACACTTTCATTATCGTCAAACTCAAAAAAATATGGTTTATTTAATTTAGACGAAGTAATGTTTTCAGCACTACATTTAGTGGTATAATTGTTCTTTTCGATAATGAGGCCAGAATTGGCATCAATAATTATATTATACCAATCACCAGATTCATCGTTTAAAACATCTACTTGCCAAGCAGTGGTTATTGTTCCATTTTTTTCGTAGAAAATTGGTTTACCTAAAATTGGCTCGCTAGATAAAACCTTATCTTCAATTTTAAATGAAATATTATCGGTTAAATTAATTTTATTTAACGATTTTTTTACAATACTTGCTGTATTTAAAGCAATTCCAAAAGCTGCATTGGCATCAATCTTTTTGTTATTTACTACCAAATTAGTTGATTTAATGGCTATATTTTGTTTAAATAAATTACCGTTTTTATCAATATGAATGCTGCTTTGAGAGTTAAAAACTTCAACACCATTCACTACTTGCTTAAAGTAAATGTGAGTAATACCCGTTTTTTTGTCGGTATTGGAACTATTTATTGAAATTTCTTCAGGTTTTAAATTATTAAAACCGGCCTTTTTTAGCAGCTGAGTCAGCTGCAAATTGTTTACTTGAGCATTAGAAGTAGCCCAAAATCCTAACATTAAAATTGTAAAAATTCTCTTCATTTTATAAATTAAATATTACCAAATATATA
>JBGSBN010000187.1:0-6657 GCA_041730515.1 Methylacidiphilales bacterium
GTGCAATGATAAATAAACTATCAAAAAAACGGTTATATATCCACGGTTGTTTAGGCATTGGCTAACGTTTTAATTACTTGTGAAGCTGCTTTATTTCCTTGAAAAAATGCTTCTTCAAATATAGAAATTCCACTTAAATCAGAATGAGCAAAAAATATATTTTGGTTTATTCCTTCATTAAAAATTGGATTTTTTAAGTGTTTTCGTAAACCTACAGTTGGCCTTATCATGCTATGTCCCCAAATTTTTATGTCAATGTTGGTTATATGATTTACCAAACTTGGATGAGCTTGTTTTAGTTCTTCAAAAATAATATCCAACCATTGTTCGTAGGTTTTTTCATAGGCTTCTTCTCTTGCCTCTTTTGGCGTTTTGGTATTTAAAGGCAAATAAAAGGTAAATACTTGTTGTGGTTTTTGGGTTTGTAATAATTGATGCGAAGCATTCACATAACCTAATGAATTGCTTCCATATATAACATTATCCCAACTCATTGGTTGTCCTTCAGTTCCTTCGGTGTAAGCGTTAACAGTAAGGTTTGCTACCATCCAAGGTGAATAAGTAAATGGAAAATTTTTTATTTCAGGATAGTTTTTAACAATGCGTTTATTTACAAATTGCGGAGCACAAACAATTACTTTTTTTGCTATAATTTGTTTGGCGGTTTTGGTTTCAAAACAATGGTAATTAACCACCACTTGCTGTTGGTTCGGTATTATTTCATACACCAACTTATTTTTTTGAATATGCGTTTGTAAAGTACTGGCTAATTTCTGAGCTAAAAAGGAATTTCCTTCGGGCCAAGTTAATACGGTATCGCCTTCGGTATTGCCCGAAACACCTTTACGCGCAGCAAAATAATGTATGCCCGACCATGCTGAAGCATCTTTTAAATTGGTGCCATAATCATCGCTAACGCAATAGTTTAAGTACCAAAATAGGGCTTTGGTTTTAAATCCTTTTTGTTTTAAAAAATCGTAAAATGAAATATTGTCTAAATCGGTGTAAGTATTTTCAGTTGTGCTGTAGAAATTAGGAATTGTAAATGCAGGTTTTCCATCATTTCCAATAGCAGCTTTATAACTTTTTATCAAGGCAAAAAAGGCATCAATTTCTTTTCTTTCCTCGCCCGAAATACCAATATTTGGAATTAAACCATCTTGCCAATAACCATTTATAAATAAACGCTCTTCAGGTTCTGCACACACATACTCTTCGTTGTAATGAGGTATACCTTTATCATCTATTTTAGTGATGATTTGATGCTCTTGTAAAAAGGTTAAAAGCTCCTTATCATCTAAATTAGGAATAGGCAAATAATGTGCTGCCCATGGGTAAGCACTTACTTCATTTTTTCCATTAATGGCATTGCCGCCAATTGTGTCATCTAGTTCTAAAATGGTAAAATTGGTAATTTTGTTTTGTTGTAATTTTCGAGCTGCAGTTAAAGAAGCAATTCCACTTCCAACTATTACCACATCAAAGTAATGGGTTTGTGTAGGTTTGGTAAATTTTCCTTCTCTCAGTAAGTGTCCACGTTTGTTATTACCAGTTAAAATTTTCCCTTTTATATGCGCATATTTATTATTTCGTTGGCATGCCCAATTACCCATTGCGCTAGCACCAAACAGTAAAACCATTTGCTTAATAAATTTACGCCTATTGTTCATTTTTTATTGCTGATAATGTTTCCAATCTTCATCAAAATAATGAACCAAAACTTGATTGTTTAACTTGTTTACTTCTGTATAAACTCTGTCCATGTCTTTTGGAAAAACAAGCATTTGTTCAAATACATTTTTGGTAATAAATTTAAAGCTAGAATCAAAGTTTTGTGGTGCTTTAAAAGTTTTGTTCTTTAAAGCTAAAATGTAACCCCATTCGCCAAAAGAAGGAACATAATTATGGTATGGAATAGTATTAAAACCAACTGATTGTATGGTATGATTGATGCACCAAAACGATTTACGGGCCACATAAGGCGAGGTGGATTGTACTACACAAACGCCATAGTTTTGTAAAGCATTTATTAAATAACTATAAAATACATTGCTATAAAGTTTTCCTACAGAAAAATTAGATGGATCCGGAAAATCAACAATGATAACATCATACAATTTGTTATTGGCTTTGAGCCATAAAAATGCATCCATGTTTTTAACTGTAACTTTTGGATTGGTAAGTGAGTTATTGTTTAAACTTTTTAGCATAGAATTATGGCTAAAAAGTTCCGTCATTCCTTGGTCTAAGTCAACCAAAGTGATGGAATCAATATCGGGATATTTTAACAATTCGCGCACAGCCAAACCATCTCCACCACCTAAAACCAACACTTGTTTTTTACTGCTGGCTTGCTGCATGGCTGGATGAACCAATGCCTCGTGGTAACGGTATTCATCGGCTGAATTAAACTGTAAGTTTCCGTTTAAATATAACTTCTATTGGTTATTATTTGCCGTTAAAACTATTCGTTGATATGGAGTTGATTTGGTATAAATTATTTTTTCTTGAAACAATGTTGATTCAGTCCAATTAACCAAATTATTAGCATTGATAAAGGCAATTGTAAGCCCAATAAAACTCATGGTTGCTAATGAAAACAAACTTTTAGACCAGGCTATTTCGTTTTTAAATTTATAGCAAACCCAATAAGCTACGCCAATATTGAGCATGCCAAAAAAGAATGAAGTGCGCATTAAGCCAAGTTTAGGAACTAACCAAATAGGAAATATAATGGAGGCTAACAAAGCACCAATATAATCGAAGGTAAAAACCTTTGAAACCAAATCCTTAAACTCATATCGACCTTCTAAAATGCGCATGAGCAAAGGAATTTCAAGTCCAACTAAAATACCAGTAAGCGATACTAAAACATATAATACCAATTGAAAATAATCCACTTGGGCAAATAATGAAAAAAGTATAAGCGAGCTAAAACCGCCCACCAAGCCAACTAATATTTCAATTTGAACAAACCAAGCCAATAAATTTTTACTAAAAAATTTAGAAACATAAGAGCCAATTCCCATTGAAAACAAATATACGCCAATAATGGTTGAAAATTGGGTAACAGAATCGCCTAGCAAGTAACTGGCGGCTGTGCCAGCTACTAACTCATAAATTAAACCACAAGTGGCAACAATAAAAATAGAAACCAAAAGCAGCATGGGCGAACCCATGGGCGGCTTTGGTGTTTTGTTTTCATTATCCATGAATGGCAGTGGCTATAATAATAGCAATGGCTAAAATAAACGATGCCGACACAATGGCTAAGGCAGTGTTTTGTTTTTCAATAATTTCTTTTCTTAAATTTTCGGGTGTTATTTTTTCAAAAACAATATAGGCAACTACTAAAATTGCAATGCCAATAATTGAGTAAATAACTGAACCTAAAATACTTTTTAAACTGATTAATTCTTCCATATTTTTTATTTTTTTATTTGTGATGAAATCCACTTCCTGTTCTTATCCTACCCGATGAAGTTCTTTCATTATCTTGAACTACTTTATCTGAGTTATAAATGCGCCAACCAACAGCATTGGCGTATACAAGCCAAATAGCCATTAAGCCTAAAATGCTGCCAAATATAATGGTGTTTCTTTTTTCTTTCATTATTCGTATTGAGTTACATAAGGTGAATCAAAATTACTTTCCATCCAGCGCTTGCTTTCAAATATTCTAAAACGGATATAATGGATAATAACCAAAATAGCTGTAGCAATTAGCACTACCCAAAAATTACTCCACATCGGCACATCTTCATAAACCCAAATTTCAAAATTATTGCGCTCTTTATTAATACTTCCCCATTCAGGGTATAGGTTTATATGATACGTTCCTGCAGGAACCTGCGACATAAATAAACTTTCTGATTTAGAACCTTCGCTCCACGATTCACCGCCATCTACACCGCTATAAAACTCTACTGTTTTATCTACTTCAAATCTATCTCCGGTGTTATGGTTTATTAATTCTATAGTTACACCAAACCAATCATTATCTACATTCGAAACTAAATCAAATTGCAACGCAGTAGGAGCATCTGTAATTTGAAAAGTATTACTCACCAAAACCTTGGTTGAGTCGTTCATATTTACTTGTTGGAAAGCTTCGTTATAAACCCTGTGTGAGGTGCTTGTTTGCGAAAAATAAACTTGAATGGCTAAAAGTAGCACAAAGAATGAAAAGCATATTTTTGTAAAAATAGAATAGTTTAAACCTAAAAACATGGTTTGCGTAGCTCCCGTGCCTATTTGTTCTGGAATTACTGCTAGTTCAAATGCTTTTTCAACTTGTTTTGGTAAAATACATTTGCCATGATAATAACGAGCTTCATTTTTATCGCTTTCGTAAGTTAAAATATAAGGTGGAGCTATAAATTCGCTCACTTTACATATAGAGTCGTTTACAATTTGATAACTAAATTCGCCTTGAGCCGAAATTAAATCTACTTTGTATTTGTTAAAAATATGGTAAGTACTTCCATTATAATTGATGGAACTGTTAAACGTTTTTATTTCATCAAAATAATCAATTTCTTCAATTAAATTATAGTGGCCGTTAAACTCACTTAAAGTTACTATTTTACCTTCCTCGTCTCTTAAATTGTATTCTTTCCAATTGTATGAAGTTCCTTCTTCGCGCTTTAATAAAACACCAACTACAGTATAGGATTTCCCTTCAATTTCGCCTTTACTTCCTATTGGAATATCTATATCCGTAGGTTTTTTAAATTGATTTTTTAGTTTTAAATTTCTTTGTTTATCAAAAACAAAATGACTTTGACAATTGCTACAAACTATGCTAAATGCTTTACCTTTTAAATAATTGGTAATTGGCTTGGCACAAGTTGCGCAGTTAATAGTGCTAAGTTCTATATTGGGTTTTGCAGGATTTGTAATAACCAAATCTTTAAACTCACTAAAATTACCTGTGTAAAGCGTAGGTATTTTATCAAAACTACTTTGTATAAAAGCAAATTCATTATTTACATTAGTTAATTCTATTCCTTCAAAAGTTTCAAAATCAATAATTTCTAATGGAATTTCGCCACTTATAATGGTATTGAAATTACGGAAAATAGCTTTTACTTCAAATTCTGAATTATATGGACTGATAGTTATTTTTTTACTAGGTTTAATATTGCTAATTAACTTTTTTTCTATTGGATTTAAGTTTTTAAATACCAATGCATAACCATTAATAAACTCAAATAAATAATACAGTAATCCTGCATTATTTATCAATATCCATTTGGCAATAATGGTATTATCTAGTTGATACCTAATTTTTCCAACTACGGTATAAGTTTCGTTTTTAAAAGTAATTTTACTTCCAAAACCAATTACCGAACCATCATCTGGCATAGGTTGGTAAGCGGTTGGTGCAATTCTATTATAATCAATATTTGGCCTTAAACCTACATGGCATTTGGGGCAAACAAATTCGTCAATTAAATTGCTGCTAAAGGTATGCTGAAGCTTACAAAATGGACAAGTTACAGATTGATTCATGCTAGCGTTCAATGGCATTATATTGTTCAACTTCAGCGTTAAAAAAAGTTTTTACAGCTTCAAAAATTTGTGTTACTTTTTGGCTATTATCGTTTTTAAAATTCGATAAAAATACATCAAAAGTGGCAATGCCGTATTCTGGCCAAGTATGAATGCTTAAATGCGATTCAGTTAAGCAAACATTTGCAGTGTAACCAAATGCAGGAAACGAGTAATAAGTATCGCCCACATTGGTTAACTCATGTGTAATAATTAAATTATTTACCAACTCTTTAAAAAGCGCATAATTGCTTAACAACGCGGTATTATCAACCTTAAATGTGGCCATAATATGTAAGCCTTTAGTGTACATCAGGTTGATTGTTTTTATATTGTTTTAAAAAATAGGTCTTGCCAAAATCTTTAATAAAATCAAGTTGGATAATAATAGCTATATAACTTAAAAACAAACAAATAGCTAAAATATAAACTTCAATTCCATCAGTATTGATTACGCGCGAAGGCATTTCCATAATTTGGGAACCAATTTCTACAAATAAACCCATCAGCAAAATACCCATTCCATTATGATGAGCTATTAAGTTTAAGTAAGTTTCAAGGGCTTTTGGTTCAGCTTGTTCTTTTTGATTGCGCTTGTGCGATAAATGAATCAAGGTTTCTCTTTCTTCAAAAAATACGCCTGCAGCTACTAATATGCCGCCATAACCATCAATTAATTCTTGCATTTCGCCAATTTCTTCCAAAGTTGGATTGGACTTCCAATAATTAAATACAAAATGGGTTAGTTCAGCCACCAATGGCAGCGAGGTAATGAGCATGATGAGGCTAATTAATAACATCATTTCGCGTGAACTAATCACAATAAAAAATTTGCTTAATAAGTTTTTATACATTTAAAAAAATTAGTTTACAATTATATTAAAATATTTATAATCTAAATCTATTTTTTTTGTTTGCTACCTTTAAACATACAAAAACTATATTTGTGGCCTCATACTCACTAAAAGCCTAATGACATTCTCCTTTTCCGATATTACCACCATTAGTTTAACCCTTTTTGCCATTATTGATGTGGTAGGAGCGCTGCCACTAATTATTACCATAAAAAACAAACAACAACATTTAGATAGTGGTAAAGCAACC
>JBGSBN010000188.1:0-6650 GCA_041730515.1 Methylacidiphilales bacterium
GGACTCTTGAAGGTGAGATCATCAAGAAGTTCATAGTTAAATGATGATATTATTTCGTCATCCTTTAAAAATACTATTCTGCGCCCAAACGATGCAACGTCTAGCATTAACCTAACTTCAATCATACACGATGTGAATCACTATTTAAAGTTAACTGTCCAAATGATGTACGTTGGTAGTACTCTCTAAAACAGCCTGTATTGGTATAATTAGTTTGATTGAATAAATTTTCGATTACATTTTTTTGAACAGTGGCTCTTAGGTCAGGGTATTCAATTAAAAGCACGCAAACTTTTCTAACACCTTTAGCCGGAAAACCTTTTGGTCCTGCTTTGCCTAAATTGGCAGTTTCAAGTTTGGTAAGTTGTGTAAATGTTTCGGCTAAAATGGCCTGTTGATTTTTGCTGTAGCGCAAATGTTTGGTAAAACTATTTTTACCTATAAACTGATCGGAATTAGTAGCCTTAATTCCACTTGGACTTAAATTTCCATTTTTGTCGAGGTAGGCATATTCTAAAATACCATTTGCATTTACCAAAACAGTGTAACCTGTAATGGTTTCTAAATAATGTTCTTGTTCATTGCCAAAAGCTACCAAAGTAATGGTACTACCATCTGTTTGTGTAATGGTGTTTGGTTCGGGATAAACACCGCAATTACTGCGTTGAGCAATGGATGTTAAACTGAGTAAAAAGGAAAAACTTAGTAAAAAAATTCTCTTCATTTTGTATATTTTAAAACTGCAAAGTAATAATATACAGTAAATTAAAAAAGCTACAACAGCAATATGACGAAAATTTGTTTTAACTTGATCCTAAATACAGATTTTTAATGAATGAACTTTTATGATTTCATTTCCTAAATCCATAAGGGCAATGTTTACAGCCGCTATTGCAGCAATAACCACGCAGTTGATGGTATAGTCCAGTAAACACCATATAGCCATTTTCGTTGTAATAAAAATGAATGCCTTCCTTTAATTCCCCTCTTTTAGGAATATTACTTTTGGTAATTAACGTTTTAATTTTTGATTCCATTAATTGTAGTAAAAATAAAAATCGCTGGTAATTTTACCTCCAGTAAATTTGCCTAATAATTGCCCATTGAAATCATAACGATAAACATCGCTATTAGAGTTAAAGTCTTTGGCATCACTCATCAATAATTCGTTGTAAATTGGGTCAACTGCCAACCCATAAAAAATACGTTTTTGCTTTTCAATAATGGGGTTTTGCGGCAAAATACTATCATTGATATTCATTTTGTAAATACCTTCATCTATCCAAAAAAGTGTGTTTCCATTGGCATTAATTTTTAACTTATTGGCAGCAGTTTGATTAGTAGTTATCGCTAATTTTTTAGTAATTTGGTTATTGGAGTTTATCTGAATTAAATAATGTCTTTTGTCAACAGCATTGGCATCGCCACAAAGTACCCAAATATGGTTGGCCGAATCTTTTAAAATATTTTTTGGTGCAAAGGGTGTTTCAATACTATCAATAATTTGGTCGGTATTTTCATCAATAATGCTTAAGTAGTTCGATTTTAAATTGGTTGCATACGTTTTACCATTTATCGAAAGCATTTCTTCCACCCAACCTGCTAAGGGTATTTTGCCAATTATTAGGTTGGTATTTAAGTCTATAACAAAAATATGGTTATCATAAATATCGCTTACATAAGCTTTGTTAGTGGTTGTTTTTATGATGTATCTTGGCGAACGCAAACCAGAAATAGTACCAATGCTTTTAAATGTTTTTGGGTTGATAATTTCAATTTTACTTGAATTATTAATTACCAAATAAGCTTTGCCATTAATGATGTTCATGGATTGAAACACATCGCCAAGTTTCCTGTTATTAGCTTGTGAAAAGACATTATCAAATTTTTGATTTAAGCCTAAATCTAAAAAACTTAATTCAGCATTGCCCTGCATAAAATTACCTTCATTAATTATAAAAACCCCACGTCCGCTAGAGTCGGGGAGTGCCTTAATTTGGGGCAAGTCAGGTGCTTTATCACAACTGGTTATTGCAAAAAAGGCAATGGTGAAAAGTAAAACTATATTTTTCAAAGCAATTGGTTAATTAATACTGATTTTTTGATGGTAAACTTTGTTTTGCTGAGCAATACTCAGGATGTAAATTCCTGCTAATAATTTATTGGTTTCAATTTCAATTTTTGTATTTGCTAGGCTTGTAAATAAAGTTTCTCCTTGTAAGTTGGTAACGCTCACCAATGCATTATTCAAGTTTTCTATTACTATATTTTCACCAATATTTGCTGGATTTGGGTAGCAAGTAAAAGGAAAATCTTTGGCTTGGAAAATATTGGTATTGTATAATTGATTAATAACACCAACTGCATCCAAATCAAAACCACTAGCAGCAAATGGCGTTGGCCAAGGGTCAATAATTTTTCTACCATTTTTATCTCGAGCAGGGTAGGCTGCGTCTTTGTTCCCAACCACATCAATCAAACGAACATGGGTAATTTTACCGATATTAATAGATGATAATGGCGCAAAAATATTGAGGTCGAAAGGAGTACCATAATTCGCTATATACTTGCCCGCTAAACCATCAATTAACGAAACATCCGACCCTTCAAAATTACCTTTTTGAATAGTTGAATCTAACAAACATTGCGAAGGAAAACGCACATAATTAATTCCATCGCTACTTACTTCTACAAAGGCCATTTCAGTGTGGCTCTCGCCTTTGGTATTATTTACCACAAAACCATTTTCAAATACACAAAAATCAGGTCCTGGCTTGTCTGAAATTGGATTGTCAAATTGCAAAATTGCTATGCCAGAATCACCTAAACTAATTACTTGTCCATCGGCTGCTAAAGTTCCGTAAAACTCGCTGCCAACGGTAGCTTTACCCAAAGTAGTATCTAAGTAATTTTGCCATCCACGTGTAACTTTACAACTGGTGGCCCAACCTTTAATAATGCTGCTATCTTTACTAATTGCAAACTTGCTTCCAAAGCCAACTTGCGGGTCAAACTGAGCAAATGCGAACTTGCAAATGAGTATGAATAGAACTAATATTTTATTTTTCATTATATTTTATTTTTTGTTCGTCATTGCGAGGCACGAAGCAATCTGGCTGTAAGATTCCTATCCCACCGCAGCGGGACAGGCTGTTCCTCGCAATGACGAGTATATCCTATCAACTGACAACCATCAACCGACAACTAACTTATTGTTTTACAAACTTACTATTTAAAACGCCATTTTCGGTCATAATTTGTGCTATATAAATACCGTTTTCCAATCCACTAATATCTATATTTTTAGTGGTGCTATGCAATATAGTTTTACCTTGTAAATTAACGATATTAATAAAACCAAAATTACCTTCATAATTAATAAAAATATTGTCTGAACTTGGGTTTGGATAAATTTTTATAGCATTATTTTTAGCAATTTCGTTAACACTTGTAGTTACCTCATATTCAAAATTATCAATACAGAAAAAAGCAGGAGTATTCATTCCAAATTGACCAACATCGCTCGATTCTAATCTAAATGTTAAGGTGTCGAAAAAGCCAGCTTTTGATAAATCAACATATGTCCAATCTTTTATAATATAATCTTTACTATTATCAGTATTTCTGAAATCAGCTAAATAAAAAACAACACTATCAAACCTTGAATATCCTTTAATAATAATTCTAAAATAATCTGAATCGTTTCCAGATTGGCCACCAAATTTTTTACCAAATCCATCCCCTTTAAGCATACTGAAATATGGGTAAGTTCCATTATTTATCCAAATGCCTTTTGCTTTCATTCCAACATCGGCAATTCCAACATAAGGAGATATGAAATAATTATTACCATTACTAACTGCATAGTTTGAGGTGTTTTCTGCACCTTTTCCATTAGCTGAACTGTATAAATTGGTAAAACCTGCGGTTGTTGAATCGTTGCTATTTGAAATAGCAAACCCTTTGCTCCAATAATTATAAGAAGGGCTAACTGTATATGTACTTGGAAATTTTACTTTTCCACTAATATATTCTTCAGTAAAAACTTTACTGCCTCTGTTCCAATAAGCTTGACCAAATGGTAAATTTAAGTTTTCGAAAGTAGCTGTATCGGTATTTGTCATTAAATTATCTACACAAAAAAATGCAGGTGTTTTTAGTCCAAATTGGTTGGTATCGCTACTGGTTAAAGTAAATTTTAAACTATCTAAACTACCTAAAGAAGTAAGGTTTACAAAAGTCCAATCTTTTACTATATAATCTTTTGAATTATCAGTAAATCTAAAATCAGCTAAGTAAAATTCTACTTTTTCCGTTTTTAAATTTCCGTTTTGATAAGCGTTAATTGTTAGTTTAAACCAATCGCTATCATTGCCATTGCTGCCACCAAACTTTTTAGCAAATGCATCGCCATTTTTCATGCTTAAGGCAGCGTAAGTGCTATTGGTTAAATATAAACCTGTTAAAGTATTTTGGTTTATTTTTATAAATGTTTCGTTTTGCGAAACAGCATAATTATTACTGTTATTAAATCCTTTATTGGCATAACTTCCATATAAATTAGTAAAGCCCGCAGTGGTGGTATCATTCACTTTTGAGTAGGCCCAACCACTGTTCCAATAGCCTCCAAACGAAATGGAATAACTGTTTGAAAAAGTACAAGATCCACTTGTAAAACTACTGTTTACAGTTCCTGTATTTGGAATTTTTACACTGTTGGTTCCCTGTAATTGAATGTCTTCAAAAGTGGCAGTTTGTGCCTGAACATTTAGGCTAAATAAGGCAGCAAAACTTAAAATGCTTGCTATTTTAATCAATTTAATTTTCATGTTTGTTTTATTGTTTTGTAAGTGAATATTGTAAAGTTATTTGATAATTTCTTAGTGGCATTGGTCTATCGGGCATTACTTGGTAGCTTTTGTTCCAAATATTATTGATACCAAATTGAATATTTAAATCGTTTTGATTTTTAAAATTGATGGTTTTTGAAATTGACAAATTAGCTATTTCAAAATCGTTATTCCATTCGCTTAAGTCGCTTTTGGTAAAGCTTACACCCGTATAAATATGGTTGTATTTGATGGTTAAATTTTGATAATTATAAATAACATTGAATACATGTTTTATTCTTGGTGTAAATATCAATTGCAGTTCTGTTTTAGTATCGGTAGCTTGTAAAAAACTAGCTAAATAGTTAAATTGAACACCTGATTTTGCGCTTATTTCGCATCTTGATTTTATTATTAATTCAATTCCTTTAGCTGTAACATTTCCTATATTTATTGGCGAAAAAATGACAGAGTTAATAGGAATCCATTGTATATAATTTTCTGTGGTTTTATAAAAAAATGAGGTGGTTAAATCAAAATGAATAGGGCCTAAATATTTAAGGTAATTTACTGCAAAGTCTGCACCCCAACCTTGTTCTGATTGTAGGTTTAAATTGCCACCATTTTTCCAATATAAATCGTTAAAAGTAGGTAAGCGATAAGTGGCAGCTGTATTTAGTTTAAAAATTAAGTTTTTCTGTGCCTTATATTGTAAGTAATAACTTGGCATAAAGGGAATATAATCTGCGTTTACCAGTTCTTTTCTTAGGCCAATTTGTTGTTGTATCTTTTGGTTTTTACTAGTGTTTTTAAAATATAAAAATGCTGCTAATCTATTTTGATTTACCGGTTCATTATAACCATCAACATTGGCAAAAGCCAACCAGTTTATCAGTCCTACATGTATGGAATTATTGGAATTAAAAGAGTAGTTTTTTTCTGCAGATAAATTATAGGTATAGCTCTTATTATTTGATGCACTTATATCGTTACTTTTAAAATATATTTCATCATAAAAATAGGCTAATTTTATTTCGTTATTACTTCTTAAAGTTTTGTTTTGCCAAGTAATAGCAGTGCGTAAATTTTTATCTTTTTGTACAGCGTCATTATTGGCTGCATTGATGTTTGGGGCTATCTGTTTTTCGCTTTCGTTATACCAAACTAATCCAGTAAAATTGGTTTTATTATTTTGGGTAAATGCTAATACTTGCTGAAAACCATTATTGGTTAAATGGGCATTTTTTTGATAAAAATTTTGGCTTTTATATTCATATTCAAAATTATTATTACCAAAACTGTTAAATACCTTAGTGCTTGAAAAAAGTTTCTTGTAATTAAAGCTAATTTTAAAGCCATTTTGAAAAATACCATAATCAAACGCGCTTGTAAAGAGTTCAATTTTTGGTTTTTGATGCGTAGCAATTTGGCTATTAATAAACAATAATCCAGCCATGGAACCACTTCCCCAAACTCCCCCATTACCGCCATATTGCAAACTAATTTCATCACTTAAAAAAACTGGAATGCTGCTAAAATCAATTTGCCCATTCATGGGGTTTTGAATGTTAATTCCGTTCCAAATTACAGGGGTGTGGTAAGCATTACTTCCCCTAAAACTGGCAGTTGCTAATCCGCCCGAACCATAATTGCGAATAAAAACAGGTGTGTTTTCTTGCAAAACTTCTGCCATGCTGCTTCCTTGTCGGCTTTGTAATTCTATTGGAGTTATGTTTTGAATTACGGTGCTTTTATTAAGACTTTCTAGCCTTAAACTTTTAATAAATACCGGCTGTAATTTTTGAGATCGGAAGAGCGTCG
>JBGSBN010000189.1:0-6517 GCA_041730515.1 Methylacidiphilales bacterium
CTCCCACACTACAACAAGACGGCCTCGTTGACCCAGCAGGCGAAATTGATTCCACGCTTTTTGTCTCAAGAAGTTTCGTTAGTCCTTTTGAAAGAGATCTTGATTATCCGACCTTTTGCTCAAATGCTTGCCATTCAAGTCGGACATCCTTGCAATTATCAAGATCACTTGTTCATCAGCGGCGGTGCTGTTTTGTCTGCTGAGAAGATGTACGATATGTTCGCTCGTGAATTTTTTGATCTCTCTGATGGCGTGGAGATAAATATTAAGTTATGTTTGCTACAGCTATAGTGTCACCATTAGTTCCTAAATCTACGTAAGTAGATAAACTAGTGGTAAAACCGCCAGGCAAATAGTTTAATTGTGCTTTGGAAATGGTAATAAAATTAACCAAAACTAAAGTCAATAATAATTTGATTGTAGATTTATTTTCATATTTTATTGGTTTTTAGGCTTGAAATATATTTTATTATTTATTAAATTTCAAATCATCTAATTATTATTAATCACCATTAATAACAAATTTCTGCCATTGAATCGCCCTTTTAGCATTAATTTAAATTTGAAAAACCAATAGTTGAAAAGTAATACGATGTAATTCATATAATTAATCGGCTACCCACAATTAATTAAGTGAATTTAAAATAAATTGAATTTGAAATGTCATTTTTTCAAAACTTAAAAAAATGACTCAATTTTTTGTTTTTGGCAATAGATAATGACTTTAAAATTACAATTTAATAAACTAGTTTTTGGCAAATGTTATCTTACCAGTAATTAAAATGGTAAAACAAAAACCTATGGTTTACTTGTCTTGAATTTTTATTTGAATAAAAAGTAGAATTAACTACGAAAATGATTTTAAAATAAGAAATATATGTACCAAAGGATGCTTACAAAAAGAAAGTACACTAATTTATTTGGGGGATTTTTATTTCGCTCAAAAAATGAATGATGTAGTGAATAAAACTTTGCATGTGTAAAATTTTTGAAAGCTTAGTAAAAATGAGGAGAAAGCTAATCTAAAATCCATTAAGCCTTACTTCTCCATTTTCTTCTACTAGTAATTGATAAGGTTCGTTATTAATTAACATATATCCATCCAAATCAGAAAAATTAGTTAACCCGGTAAATGCATAAGCACCACTCATACCTAATGTAGTTTCTACCATACATCCAACCATGGTTTTAAATCCATATTTTTTAGCTTCATGTATTAGTCGCAATCCGTTTAAATAGCCGCCAGCCTTCATTAGTTTCATGTTTACGGCATCAAATTGTTGCTTTAAATCTTTAAAGTCAACATGAGCACAAAAACTTTCATCGGCCATAAGTGGTAACGATATTTTTGGTTTTACATATTTATATTCAGCTATCATACTGCTATGCATTGGCTGCTCAATAAATGCAATGTTATATCCCTTTAAGTTATTTATGAAATTAATTAACTCGTCTGCGTCTTTCCATGCTTCATTGGCATCAACTAGTATTGGTTTATTATAAATACTGGCTAAAGTTTTTATTTCATCTAAAGCACCATCCACACTTATTTTTATTTTAAGATAAGCAAATCTGTTTAAATTGTTTTCCTTAAAAAAAGTAACTATTTCATTTGGACTCATTATGGGCAAAGTATAACAAGTATTGGCACTTTGGGGCTTATCTATTTTTAAAAATTGATAAATATCTAAATTAGCTTGATGGCATAAATAATGAATATATGCTTGTTCTATTCCGAAACGTAATGCATTTGGTGTATTTATTTGCTTTAAAATTCTTGAAAGTTCATCAGCTGTTTTTATTTCATTGGCACCTAATGCTAAAAACTTTTCAAATACTTGCAGCATTAATTCGGGTGTTTCTTGATACCTAATATTTGGAGCAGCTTCGCCTTTGCCTGCATTAACCCCATCACTACAAGTAATAATACTGTTAATTTTAAAATCTGAAGAATTACGAGAAATTTTCCAAGTATATTTTAAGTTAAGTTGTAATTGTTCTATTTTCCAGTTTAGCATGCAATCTTTTTGAGGGCAAATTATATTAAATCATGTTGTTTTTGATTTTTTTAATGAACACAATTTAGTTTTTGATATAATTTATATACAACATGGATTTATTGAAATCCATTTGAATGTATATTATCAAATAAAAAATTTTATTAACTACAAAATATAAAGTTACTTGGTAGGCGAAGCTGCCAATAAAATTGGCTGCCCTGATAAAAAAGACAGGATATGTTTTTGAAGCACCTTTACAACTGATTTATTAAAAGAATTAAATAATAATTAGCCACACTGCAACAATTTAAAAAAGCTGTTTCTGAACTAAAACTAACATAGGCTTTGCAGAAATTACCTTTGCTGTATGTTTTATACTAGGAGGAATACTTATGATTTCCCCTTCCGAATAGTACTTAATTTCGTTTTCAAATTGCATGGTGCATGCACCTTCTAATATTACTAAATACTCATTATGGTTATAATGCACCTCTTCATCATGTCCAGTTTTAACCCAAGCTAAAAAATTTTCAACGTATTGATCACTTGGTAAGCCATGCGCAGTAAGATTTTCAATTAACTCAGGCTTTTCTATTTTTTGTTGATTAAACCAATTTTTGATAGATAAAAAAGATGTGTTACCTTCTATAAAAGGTGGAAATAATTTACCTTCACCTGCATCTAGTTTATAAATTTTATTGAATACTTTTATTTTACTTTTATCAAGCGGAACGTTTTGTCTTGAATCAACAAAGATGGTTATTGATTCAAAAATTTTATTTATTTCTTGATTAACATCTTCATATTTAATGGCCATTTGGTCCACTTCTATCATTTCCTCATTACTTAATTGCCCTAGGCAATAAGCTTCTAAAATTCCAGATGATATGTATGAATTTAATTCCAAATAGTTTGTTAATTATATTGCAATATTAACACTTTGGTTAAAGCATTCCAAAACCAAAAATTTATTTAAAAAGTTTAAAATAATTTTTTGTTCAATAAAATGTTTTATACTTGCAATACGTTTGAAGAAAATCACTTACATATTATTTGCATTATTCTATTTAACTTTATCAACTAAAGTAAATGCTTCTATTCATTTCTGTGGTGGACAAATTACTGAAATAAGTTTTTTTGAGCACAATAGTGATGAAGCCTGCGAATGTGGCAAAATGACTAATAACTCGTGCTGTGAAGATTATTCAATTAAATGTCAAGTAAACGACTCCAATTCAAACATTGTAAAAAGTCTTCAATTAAATGCAAGTTTTAAATTTGTTGTAGTTATTTGGAAACTATTAACCTTTTCTACTTATTCATTTGAATTAGGTCTAAATAACTCAACTGGAAATGGTCCACCTTTACCACCACTTATTCTCCAAGTTTTAGGGAGTATTTTTCTTCGTATTTAAAATATTATTTATTTTCGGTTTTCACATTTGTGCATTCTGCACCTATGTATTTTTTTTACACTTACGATATAATCGTATTGTTTTGTTAATCAATTAAATAACATGAAAAAAATATTTTTAAATTTAATAATAATATCGAGCGTTTTACTAGTTTCATGCACAAAAGAAGAAACTAAAAAAGCTGATCCAATTAATGGTTCAACCACTACTAACCTAAACATAACTTTTAACAACACAGTAGCAGGGATTCCTCTTCAAATAAAAGATACCCAATTTACAAACGCTGCTAGCAATAAATACACCGTAACTATTTTAAAGTATTATGTTACAAATATTTCGTTAGTAGATGAAAATAATAACGAATTTTTTGCTAAAAACTACAACTTAATAGATATAGAGGAGCCTTTACAAAACACCATTTCAATCAAAAATATTCCTACAGGAAAATACACCAAAATGAAATTTATTTTAGGAGTAGATTCATTAAGGAATACAAGCGGTTTACAAGATGGATTTTTAGACCCAAGTTACGGAATGATTTGGACATGGAACACTGGTTATATTTTTTACAAACACGAAGGAAGATATACAAGTGCATTTGATGGTGTGAAGCCATTGAGATTGCATTTAGGTACATCGCCTGCTAGAGGTTATGTTCAAGTGGCTTTACCTACTATTAATATTGGAAATTCAGCTAATAATTTAACCATTGATTTTGATTTAAACAAAGTTTATGCTGCTAAAAAAATTATTGATTTCAATATTGATAACGATCGTCAATCGAGCGATGCTGCAGATGCAACTTGGATTGCTAATATGAAAGTTAATTTAGAGAATTCTTTCACTTTTGGAAAGGTGCAGTAATATGAAAAAGTATATTGTTTTATTAAACATTACTTTGGTAATTGCTTTTTTCTCGTGTACAAAAGATAAGGAAGCAACGCCAGGAAGTGCCGCAAGTGTTGATACTCCCGCCACATCATTTTTTCTAGCTACACCATTTGGTTTTCCTCAAATTATAATTCCAACCAATAATTCATTAACAGTGGAAGGAATTGCTTTAGGCAGAAAATTGTTTTATGATCCAATGTTATCGCTTGATAATACCCAATCATGTGGAAGTTGTCATAATCAAAATTTTGCTTTTACTGATAGTACTTTACAATTTAGCAGAGGAATTACTTGCGAAATTGGAAATAGAAATGCCATGCCAATAATGAATTTAGCTTGGGAGAAAAAGTTTTTTTGGGATGGAGGAGCTGCCACTCTTGAAGATCAAGTAATTGGTCCAATTGAGAATCCGATAGAAATGCATGAAACTTTGCCTAATGTGTTAAGAAAATTAAATAATCACGCTGAGTACCCTAGGTTGTTTAAAAGGGCTTTTGGAACTGATAGCATTACCACTCAATTGCTAATGAAAGCAGTTGCCCAATTTGAAAGAACCTTGATTTCGGCCAATAGTAAATATGATAAATACATAAAAGGAGAGGTTAACTTAACCCTTGATGAATTAAAAGGTAAGGAATTATTTGAAGACCAAACTAAAGGAGATTGTTTTCATTGTCATAGCATGGGCAGTACTTTTACCGATTTTAAATTCAGAAACAATGGACTCGATTCTGTTTTTAAGGATGCAGGAAGAAGCAGAGTAACACTTTCACCGCTCGATCTTGGTAAGTTTAAAACGCCAACACTTAGAAACATAGAACTTACAGCTCCTTATATGCACGATGGTAGATTTACTACCTTAGAACAAGTAATTGATCATTATAACACCAATTTTGTTCAATCGCCCACTTTGGAGGCCGATATTGCTCTAGCAAAAAGAGGTAGACTAAACGAAGTTGAAAAACAACAAATTATTGCATTTTTAAAAACACTTACAGATTACGAATTTATTAACAACCCAAATTTTAAAAAACCATAAGTTATGAAAAATATTATTATTTTATTATTAGCCATTTTTAGTTTTATGGCATTTACCAATGGAACCAAACCAGTTACTGTAAAATTTAAAGTTTTTGGTAATTGCCCACAATGTAAAGATAGAATTGAAGCTGCTTTGGATGTTAAAGGAGTAAAAACAGCTGATTGGAATGTTGATACCAAAATTTTAGAAGTAGTTTATTCACCTGATAAAATTACAATTGAAAAAATTCATCAATTAGTTGCTGATTGCGGACACGATACTGATAAAACAAAAGCACCAGATAAGGTTTATTTAAAATTACCTGATTGCTGCATGTATCGCGATAACGATAACACTCACCACGATTAATTATTGGTAATTTATTTATTCTTATTTTAGGACTGTTTAAAAAGTACTTTTAAAAAAAACGAGCTAACAAGTAATACCATTTTGATTTACGAAATAGGCCAATGGGATGGGTGTAAATCTTAGATGGTATTATGCCGCAAAATACAAATTGGAGTAAATAACACATCAAAGCGGTATAATTTTTAATTAGCTAAATTTTACTTTTTAAACAGCCCTTTATTTCCCCAATTTTATTTATAATGAAAAAAATTGCTTCAATTATAGTCATCATTTTTATGGTGCTCTATGGTCACGCCCAACAATCAACCGACTTTTTAAAGGGAATTGTGGTAGATGTAGACTACAAAGGAAATATTACACCAATACAAGGTGCGTATATTAAATGGTTAGACGAAAAAAAAATAGTAACTACAGATAGCAATGGTGTGTTTAAAATTCCATTTTCTACTACCACCAAAAACTTAGTTGTATCTTATGTTGGCTATAAAACCGATACAGTTTTTGTAGCCGAAAAAAAGTTTGTAAAGGTTTTATTAATTACCAAAAACAAATTGAAAGATGTAAACATTAGCATTGAACGAAAAAGTTCGGAAGTTAGTTTTATGGATCCTTGGAAAACTACTATTATGAACGAAAAAGAGTTGTTCAAGGCTGCATGTTGTAATCTTAGTGAAAGCTTTGAAACCAATCCATCTGTTGATGTAAATTTAACTGATGCAGTAACTGGCACCAAACAAATTCAAATGCTTGGTTTGGCAAGTCAGTACACACAGCTTACCCAGGAAAACATGCCAGGGGCAAGGGGTTTAGCGGTAAATTAT
>JBGSBN010000190.1:0-6438 GCA_041730515.1 Methylacidiphilales bacterium
GCAAACAGACACACCCTGGCAGTCAAAGCCGATACCAGTCTATGGGCCTGGGGCAACAGTGACTTTGGTCAGTTGGGTACGGGCTCATTGCAAAGCGCGTTCAGCCCCATGTTGGTTGGCACCGGATTTGCGCACGTGGCCACCAACGTCACCCACACCATGGCCCTGAAAACGGATGGCAGCCTTTGGGCATGGGGCGATAACAGCTATGGCCAATTGGGCGATGGTGGCACAAGCAGCAGCCTATCGCCAAAGCTGATTGGTACTGGGTTTGCGCAAATTGCCGTAGGTGCCTGGCACAGCCTCGCTATTCGGGCAGACGGTAGTCTGTTGGCTGCAGGGTTAAACCGATATGGTCAACTTGGTGCTTGACACAAAGGCGGTTATAAAAAATATAGCTCCTTTTATCAATTGGTTTTTATAATACTTGCGAATAAACGCTTCTAATTTTTGAATTAATACTTCGTAATTGCTTTGCATATTTCAGTTGGAGCGAATTTAAACTTTAAAAGGTATTGTTAAAGTAAAAAATTATGAATGGTTCCAATTTTTTTAACCCAATTATTCACTACAAATTTTGCATGATTTTAGTGTTTAAGCAATTTTGATTGGTATATTTTGGTATAAGTGCTAATGCCGTTAAAAATAAAGAGTAATTGAATGTACTACTTTACATTTCTAACAAAGTCGGCCGAAATTCCATTGATAAATTCAATAAAATCCTCTGCTTTTTTTAATAACCGAACATTAATTGGAATATTCAAATCAGCCATTAAAAACTGATAACCAGAAACTAAAATTTGCGAATTAGGCCAATTACTGCTTAAAAAATCAAGCAATTCTTGCATCGAAATTTTTAAATGAGCAATGGTAGCAGTGGTATAAATATAATCGGGATCTTCGTTTTTAAAAGCACTTTTCAAATCTTCCAAAGGCACTTCTTGCCCTAAAAAAATAACATCGTGACCCCTAGAACGAATTACATAATTAGCAAATAAAAGACTTAAAGAATGGGTTTCTGTTTCTGGTAAAAATAGCAGGAATTTTTTTCTATGCTCGCTTTTATTAGCAATTTGTTGATCGATAGATGCAAATAATTTTTGCTTGATGATATTGGTAACAAAATGTTCATGCGAAGGCTGAATAGAACCAATTTGCCATAAAATACCAATCTCCACCAAAAATGGTAATAATATTTTGATGTATGTTTCTTCTAATCCGTATTCAGCTATAAATTCATTTAATTTATTATGAAAATCAAGTTCATTAAAAGTCATCATATCAGAAATAAGACTTTTAATTTGATTGGCAAATTCGCCTGTGGTACTGGTTAATTTTAAAACGGCTTTAGAAATTTCACCTTCGGTCATTTTAGCAATTTCCGAAATTTTAAAATTGTGCTCGTTTAAAATGCTAATGCTCAAAAGTTGCTTTAAATCATCGTCATCGTAATAACGTATATTTGTTTCAGTTCTTTTTGGATTTATTATTCCATATCGCTGCTCCCAAATGCGCAAGGTATGGCCTTTTATGCCAGTTAAGGATTCGATATCTTTTATTGAAAAGTGAGGCAATTTATTAATTGTATTTATTTTATTAATTTTTTAAACATAAACGGGCGCTTTATGTTTCGTTATTAAACAAAAAATGTATGAAATACTTAATTTCAGGAGGTAGTGGGCTGGTTGGAAAGGTTTTAACTAATAAAATTTTAGCACAACACGAGCAAGTTAATTGGCTAACAAGCTCTAAAAAAGAACAAATTGGAGTAAATTGTTTTAATTGGGATATTGAAAAAAATCAAATTGATAGCAATTGTTTGGAAGGAGTTGATGCCATTATTCATTTAGCAGGGGCTGGTGTGGCCGATAAAAATTGGACCGATTCTCGTAAAAAAGAACTAATTGATAGTCGCATTAAATCAACACAACTACTATTTGATGCCGTTAAAAATTTAACTATTAAACCAAAGGTAATTGTGGCTGCCTCGGCAATTGGCATTTATAAAAATCAAAATGACCTTTTGCTGCATGAGGAAAGTGAATTGGGAACTGATTTTTTGGCTACTTTAACTAAAGGTTGGGAAAATGCGGTGAATCAATTTGAAAGTATTGGAATAAGGTTGGTAAAATTACGAATTGGAATAGTGCTTAGTGCCACTGGTGGCTATTTACTTAAAGTGGCAGCACCCGCCAAATGGGGTTTTGCTAGTGCATTGGGCAATGGTAAAATGATAACAAGTTGGATTCATATTGATGATTTGGCTAACTTGTTTTTATATGCTGCTCAAAACGAAAATTTAAATGGCGTTTATAATGCAGTAGCACCTAATCCTGTTACCAACCATGAAATAACAAAACAAATAGCCAAATCATTAAACAGACCGTTTTTTATGCCAAATGTACCCGCTTTTGCGCTTAAACTAATTTTTGGAGAAATGGCAGCAGTAATATTAATGAGTCAAAATATATCGGCAAGTAAAACATTAAATACAGGTTTTAATTTTAAATATGAGACCGTAGCACAAGCTTTAAAACAAATTTATTCTAAATAATTATAGTTCAAAATGGATAACGAAATTGCTATTTTTTGGCATAGGAGAGATTTAAGAAATTTAGATAATGCAGGTTTGTATCATGCGTTAAAAAGTGGTTTGCCGGTATTGCCTATTTTTATTTTCGATAAATCAATTTTAGATAAATTAGAAGATAAAGAAGATAAGCGTGTAACCTTTATTTACCAACAAATAGAGGAATTGAAGCAAGCATATCAATTACAGAAAAGCGATTTATTGGTGGCTTACGGTGAACCACTTTTGGTTTTAAAAAATATAACAGAACAATACAATATAAAAAAGGTATTTACCAACCATGATTATGAGCCTTATGCCAATAAGCGCGATGAAGAGGTGCAGCAATTTTTAGTTTCAAAAAATATTGAATTTCTGACTTTTAAAGACCAATGTATTTTTGAAAAAAATGAGGTAACAAAAGACGATGGTAAACCTTATACCGTATTTACACCTTATTCAAAAAAATGGAAATCAAAATTAAATGATTACTACCTAAAGGCTTATCCTACTGAAAAGTATTTCAAAAATTTTTATCCAATTGAACAAAAATTACCTTTGATTAAAATAGAGGAAATGGGTTTTACAAAAAACGAGTTTCCAATTCCTTCAAAGCAAACTACTTTAGATTTAATAAAAAACTATGCCTACAATAGAAATTTTCTAGCAATTACTGGCACAAGCAGGCTAGGCGTTCATTTTAGATTTGGAACAATAAGCATACGCGAAAAGGCTAGAATATGTGCAGAAATTAGCGAAACATTTTTAAACGAATTGATTTGGCGCGATTTTTACATGACTATATTATACCACTTTCCACATGTGGTAAATGGAGCATTTAGACCTGAATATGATAGGATAAAATGGGTGAATAATGAAGTAGATTTTAAAAATTGGTGTGATGGAATAACTGGTTATCCAATTGTAGATGCTGGGATGCGCGAATTAAATGCTACTGGTTTTATGCACAATAGGGTTAGAATGATAGTAGCAAGTTTTTTAACCAAACACCTGTTAATTGATTGGCGTTGGGGAGAAGCCTATTTTGCTCAAAAATTACTAGATTTTGATTTGAGTGCAAACAATGGAGGTTGGCAGTGGGCTGCAGGCAGTGGAACTGATGCTGCGCCTTACTTTAGGGTATTTAATCCCACTTTGCAAACCGAAAAGTTTGATAAGAAGGGTGAATATATAAAAAAATGGGTACCCGAAATTTTATTTTCTAGCTATGTAAAACCTATTGTTAACCACGAATTTGCTCGCAAACGCTGTCTAGAAGTATATAAAGAAGGATTGAAAAAAGAATAAGGAAGGTGGTAAATTATTTAAAAGTAATTTTAAAAGTAGTACCTAAGCCTAATTCGCTAAACACATCAATAGTACCACCCATAGCCTCTATTTGATTTTTGGTAATAAACAATCCTATCCCACGTGCATCTTCATTATCGTGAAAGGTTTTGTACATGCCAAATAGTTTATCTTTATTTTTAATTAAATCAATGCCTATACCATTATCAATAATTGATAGGCAAATTTTATTGTTAATTATCTTTGTACTTATTTGAATAAACGACTGTTGCTTGTTATCTTTTTTACTGTATTTTATAGCGTTTGAAATGAGATTATAAATAATACTTTCTAAATAAGCTGCATTAAAATTTACAGATAATTGATGGTTAAAATTACTAATTATTTGAATGTTATTTTGTTGGATTTGTTCATTTAAAATGCTTAATGACTTATCTATAAAAAAGCCCAAATTGATTTTTTCAACGGTAATATTTACATTTTTTTGAATAGAAAGCACTTCATTTAAATTGTTTAAAGTTTCATCTAACATATCAGAAACGTTTGTTAAATGATTAGTGAGTTCTATTCTTTCATCATGCTCCAAATCACCATTTAAAAAACCAACAATCGATTTAATATTGCTAGTATGAGAACGTAAGTTATGCGAAACAATATATGAAAAATTAAGCAAGCGTTTATTTTGGTCGGTTACTAAATTTAACGAATTGGTAAGTTCTTGTTCACTTCTTATACGTTCAGTAATATCTATAAAGCTTTTTAAATGTACTTTAGATCCTTTAAAGTCAATAACTTCTGCAGATAGCAAGCAATTGATAGGGTTTTTGAGTGAATCAAAAATTATTAATTCTAAATCTTTAATGCTTTTATTTTTAGATAACTTATTAAATATTTCCAAACGCTGTTCTTGGTTATAAATGATATCAGCCGATGATTTGTCAATTATTTCTTGGAAATTATGTTTGGTTAAAGTTAAAAAGGCATCATTTGCCAGAATGATTTTGCCTGTATTTGGTTCTGTAATTATAAGTGGAGCAGGCGATACTTTAAAAAGTGTTTCAAAAGTTTTATTGCTTTCTTTTAATTCTTGTTCTATTTTTTTTCTACCCGAAATATTGTAGTGAATTCCAATTGAACCAATTACTTCACCACTTTCGTTATAAGTAGGGGTGCCACTTATTATTACATTTACAATTTCTTTGTTTTTATTATAAAGTTGTACTTCGTAGGCATTTGATAGTCCCATTTCGCGGGCATTTATTGAGTTTAAAAAATTATCTAACTCAAACTTTGGTAAAAATATTTCAGCTGCATTTTTTCCCAATAATTCATCTTCGGTATAGCCTAACATTTGGCAAAACTTAGGATAAGCTTTCATGATGATTTCGTTGTTATCAACTTCCAAAATACCTAAGTCCATGTTTTCCATTAAACTACGGTATTTTAGCTCACTTTGGTTTAATGATTCTTCCGAAATTTTTCTATTAGAAATATCTTGAATAGAACCAATTATCCTTACCGGTTTTCCAAATTCATCAAAATCAATATCCGAAAAGTCGGAAACCCATTTTTCAATGCCGCTATCAGGTTGAACTATTTTATATTCGCAGTTAAAGGGCGTTTTAAAACTAATGGCTTTGTGATAACATTTAATTACTTTTTTTAAATAATCAGGATGTACCAATTTCAATAACGATTTAAATGAATTAACAGAATCAAAATCGATTCCAAATATAGTTTGAATAATTTGAGAACCACTCCATTTTAAGTTTACCAAATCAATTTCGTAATTGCCAACTAAAGCTATTTTTTGAGCTATTTGAAGTTTTCGTTGGTTTTCTAATAATAGGTTTTCAAACTGTTTTCGTTCACGCAAATCCATATCAGAGCCTGTAACTCTAGTGGCAATTCCATTTTCGTCTCGTTTTACAAATCCTCTCGATAACATGGGAATATAAAAACCATCTTTATGCTTAGCCCTATATTCTATTTGATATTTACTTACGTTTTTATCTAAAATAACATTGTTGAAAATGGTTTGAACATTTTCTAAATCATCAGAATGAACAATCTTTTGCCAAAAATTAACAATATTGATTAGTTCATTATTTTGATAGCCTAATGTGTGCCACCATTTAGGAGAGTAAAATAAGGAATTATTAGTAAAATCCCAGTCCCACCAGCCTTCGTTTGAGCCTTCAATAACGAGTTTAAAGCGTTCTTCACTTTTTACAAGTGCTTCCTCAGCTATTTTTTTATCGTCAATATTTTGAAGTACAAAAGCAACACCCAAAATTTCGTCAAATTCGTTTCTTATTGGCAAATAAGTAATTGCCCACCAAATATTTAACTCTAAATATTTTATTTCGCGTTCAATTTTCACTTCTTTACCATGAAATGCAATTTCAAAATGTTTTAAAAACTCGGCATGAAAATCAGGAATGATATAGTTAATCATTGGCTCGCCTTCCACCACTGATTTTCCTAATACCATTTGAACATATTGCTCAAAAATTTTATTGTACGAAATAATTAATTTTTGAGGGTTTACTAAAGCAATT
>JBGSBN010000191.1:0-6383 GCA_041730515.1 Methylacidiphilales bacterium
CAGGACTGGCTACTTGAAAACCAATTAAGCTCATTGCTTTTTTGTTTAAATTAGCTCTTTTAAACCAAACAGAAACACCATTATTATTACCCGCAATTATACTTCCTGTAACTTCAATAACCGATGATACACCATTAAAAATAGCCGCTTTATTGTTCACACCATTTCTATCTTTTCCGAAAGTAATAGCTGTTGCCACACCGTTTTGAGTAGAGGAAATTACATTTAATACATTTCCATCTAATGGATAACTATAGTTTGAAGTATAATTTGTTAAAATAGTTAAAGTAATTTTCTTTGACCATTTATCACCACAATTATTTGAAACTTTGCATTGATAAATACCTGCTGTAGAGTTTATAATATTTGCAAAAGTATCGGCTGTTAATAATACATCGTTTCTATACCACTGATATTTTAAGGGCATGGTAAATGATGTAGCTATCGCAATAACATTTATCTTACAACTTTCAATATTATCCGGGCTATTAATGTTTAAGTTAATAATACATGGTTCAACAACATATTTGGCAAGTAATGTATTGGTTACTGAATTATTGAATAAAGGCAAATTTGGACTTAATTTTGAACTATCAATATTATGAGTATTTACGTATGTTCCAGCAACAAAAATTGAGCTCGTATCGGATAAAGCAATTCCTGTAAAGCCATCGCTACTATTAGCAGCATTTATGAACATAGCAGCATATTCCAAATTTAAATTAGCATTATATTTTGCAAAATATGAATCAAATGAACCTGAAGAAGCGCGAACAAAACTTGCTGACGTACTTCTATCAAAATCAAAAGTTCCGTTGGCAGCTCCTGAAAAGTAATAATTTCCTTTTTTATCAATAAAAAAACCATTGACATACATATTTGGATAACCCTCACATGTATCAACAACCATTCTAGGTTCTTTATTACCAGTAATTAATGTACCGTTGGTAGCGTTATAATGAGCCAAATACAAACCAAATGCACCAGTTGGCAAACGTCTTGAAATAAAATTATAAACACCAAGTGATGATGGATTTAAATCAACAGTTGCAGCCCAATTAGACTGATAAGCCACAGCCAACTCGTTATTATTATTAAATGCTAATCGCATATTTGTGTTGTCGGTTCCAACAGAAATTGGACAAGTCCATAATACGTTAAAATTAGTGGCATTATAAGCCACTATGCATTGAGGACTATTTTCAGAATATGCAGTACTATTTCCTTGGTTAAAGTTTGTTAAGCCTACTAAATTTAATGCCCAATATAAAGTATCATTACGCATTTTCATATCCCACGAATTTCCAATTAATCCACCACTAATAAATCTATGGTTTAGATATGTTAAGTTTGCAGAAAGTCTAACCAAATAGTCGGTAGTTCCATTCCCAGAAGTATAAGTAGTTGCCGTTTGAAAACCAGGTGCAGGATCTATATCAATGCTAGTAGCTGGAAAATTAATTACACCAAGGCGACCACGAACAATAACATTCTCGTTTTTATCAAAAACACAACTTAACATATCGTTAGCAGTTGAACCTCCATTATTTCCAACATTAGCAATTCCATGTGCTCCTAATAAAGTACCATTATTATTGATAGTAGCCATATAAGCTCCACCTGTATTACCAAATAATGTACTTGTAGAGTAACCACCAACCAAAACTACTTTTCCACCAGCAGATACATCAAAAAAATTACACGTTCCTGCTGAAATAGAAGTAGCCCAAACCAACTCTTTATTAGGAGTGTATTTAGCAATGTAAATTCCTACCGGAGTAGTTGAAGTTGCAGTTCCTGGATCAAAATCGGCATTGCCTCCCGTTTGACCAACTAGGTAAAGATTACCTAAACTATCGGTTTTTACACCTTTGTTTAAGGCATTAGTAAGACCAAAACTCCAAGCATGTTGAGGAGTTCTTGATTGTGCTATTAAACCACTAAAGTTAAAAATAGCATAAAGTATAAAGGCAACCTTTATTGCTTCATACTTTATTTTTAGTTTAAAATTTGTTTTGTTTTTATAATTCATAATATTTGTTTTACTGTACAAATATTTGTTGCATGCTACCAACTATTTTAGTTGTTTATACAAATACCTTTTTTGATTTGACAAAAACCTGATTTTTAAATTTTACTTCAAATGACTATTCGCTAAAACAAAACATAATGACAATAAATACAATTAAATACAGGAATTAAAAACAAAAAAAGCCCAACCTTTCAGTTGAGCCTTATATATGAAAAAACACTAAATTTTCTTATTCTTTTATTATTTTATTGGTATATAAATTACCTTTTTCATCTTTAATTTGAATTACATAAACGCCACTTAAAAGCATACTTACATTAACAGTATTATTAAATATATCAAGTACACTAATTTGTCCAATGCTATTAATTATTGAAACGGTTTTAAATTTCAAATCACTGTTTAAATTCAAAATATTATTTGTTGGATTTGGGAATATTTCTAATTGTTTAATTGTATTTAAAGCTATGCTAGAACTTTTACCAACATAATTGTAAATTTGATTTACTTCTGTATTACCAATAGCTCTATCATACAAATATAATTCATCTATTAAAGCATTTGATTGAGAAGCGCCTGTTACATATATAGAGCCTATTTGCAAACGACCACTCAATGGATTAACACTTCCTAATTTGTAAGTAGTTATTGAATTAGGAAATTCAGTACTTGTTGAATTTAAAGTACCATCTATATAAATTTTGGCCGTACCTGCATCATAAGTTACCACTATATGATGCCATGAAGAGTCTGAAATCTCCGAAGTTTTAACAACAACATCATTAACTGTAAATTGTATGTTTTTCGATGCTTTTGCAATCCAAAGTGAGTAGTTATTGTAAATATATTTTTTAATAGGAGTTTCTTGAGTTGCATCGCACCTATTTGAAGCAATAAATCCATTGCCTATTATTGATTTGAAATCAACAAATACCCAAGCACTAATAGAAAGCGCTGAAGTAAATTTCAAATTCCCTATTGAATCTGCTTCTGATAAACCTGTTTGTAATGTACCAGTAGCATTTAAGCATTTACCAATTTTACCCATTGTTAGGGTATAAGTGTGAAGGTTTATTGAATCTTTGTTTGCAATTTCCTTTAGGTTATTATTATTTCCAGAAATGTCATTGTACTTAGAATCATCGAATGAATAACGGGCTTTTAAACCATTGGTTGGAACTGATTGCCCAAAAAGGCTTGCTGATGCACAAATTGCAAATACTGTTGTAATTATTTTTTTCATTTTTCTGTTATTGAATGCAGCAAAGTTGGCACAAAAGTCCGTCTCCATTTTTATACAATTTACTTAGGCCTTTTTTGATTTGACAAAAACCTTAAGTCATTTGATAGAAAATTAAATAGTATATATTATTATGATTATCATATTATTACATATAATAATAGAATGTATTCTACCATTTACTTAATCACTTTTTACATGAAACATTTTACTAAAGTGCCTTTTCGTTTTACCAAATATTATGCTAATAGCTAACAAATTGTACTTTTGAAATATTAATGAGAATAAAGCTTCACTTACTTTTGGCATTTGGTTTATTAGCTAAAATAAACTTTGCACAGCAACCCGTTTTTAGGCATATAAACAAATACAATGGCCTTCCTTCAAATACTATTTACGATTTGAAAGAAGATAAAAATGGATTTATTTGGCTAGGAACCGAAAAGGGTTTGGTACGTTTTGATGGAAAAAACACGGTAGTTTATACCCATGCCAAAATGAACGGAACAGCAGTTTCTAATATTATAATTGATGGTATTGGACGTATTTGGTGTCAAAATTTTACTGGACAACATTTTTATGTTTTAAACGATTCTATGGTTTATCCTGAAATAAAAAATACTGGAACTTTTAACATGACTTATATAAATTACCAAGACGAAATTTTTATTATTTCAAATAGCATGCTGTACATATATAACAAACAACTTATTTTAAAAGACAGTATTGGAATAACAGATTTTGTAAATTCATTTATTTTCAAAAACAACTATTACGTAATTGAAAACAATAAATTGAGTAAAATTTTTAAAGGAAAAAAAATATTAAATAGCACTTTTGATAATAATAACAATAAGTCAGGAGCTGTATTCGCCATTAATAAAAGCCGTGTTTTTTTTATAAATAAATCAAGTGCTGATGCAATTTTATTTCAATTATTACCAACCTTTACTGAAACAAAATTATTTAAGCAAACAACCTTAATTCAAACCTTGAGTATTACTAACGATTCATTACTTTGGATTAATACTACAGCTGGCTGTTTTATTTATAATATCCAGTTAAAACCCATGCAATTTGAACAACCATTATTTAAAAACAATAGCATATCGGCAGTTATTAAAGATAGGAATGGCGCCTATTGGATTAGCACCACCAATAACGGAATTTATATTATAGAAGATTTACATAGCAAACAAATTAACTTTAATAATGAAAACATTACTGCTATTAATAATATAAACCATCAAATTATTGCAGGAACAAGTTCAGGAGAAGTTGGTCAACTGAATTCAAGTCACAACGAGTTTAAGCAAATATTTAAAACAGATATTTTACACAGAGTAAATTTTATAAAATTCGATTCAATTAACAATCGTTATATAATTGGAGCCGATAAGGTATATGGATTGAAAAATAAAAAAAAGGAATTCAGTTTTAACTTAGCAGCCAAAGACATTTGTTTGGGTAAGCATAATGAATATTTATTGGCAGCATCCTCTTCGTTAGCTAATATTATTAAGCATAAACAGCAAAGTAATTGGAGTAGTTTTTATAGCAATGAAAATAAAAGCAATTCATTTTGTTGTAATATTTTTGATTTAAAAGAGTTTTCTTCTCGCACAAAAGCCATTGAAACATCCACTGATTTTTCAACCTTATATGTTGCTAGTGCAAAAGGTCTTGTAAGCATATCACAAAATAAAATTCTAGAAATACAATTAAATAGTGCATCAATATCTGCAAGCGATTTATTTATTCATAAAGATACTTTATACGCAAGCACTTATAACCAAGGTGTGTTAATGATTGTAAATAAAAAAGTAGTAAAAATTTGGGATAAAAGCAATAGCATTATTAACCAAACTATAAGTAAAATAAGGTATTGGCAAGGTAAAATATGGCTAATAAGCGATAATAATTTATACACCATTAAACTATCAAATTTTGAACTTAAAAATCACTTCAAATCAAATTCATTTTTTTACAATGAACTAAATGATATAGCTTTTAACAACAACTTTCTTTATGTAGCTAGTAATGATGGCGTTATACAGTCAAACATTAATCAGGAACTTACCACAACTAAAGTACCAAACTTATTTATTGAAAGCATTAAAGTTAACGATAAAATACTAACTCAAACTGTATTGAATGATTTAAAATACAACCAAAATAATATTACCATTAACTTTGCTACACCTTGGTTTTTTGGCGAAAACAGACTTCAAATATTGTATAAAATTAACAATAGTGAATGGCAAATATTTGAAAAAGGTGCACGCATGCTATCACTTTCATCATTATCTCCAGGCAATTATTTTATACAGTTTAAAACTTGTATTGATGGTCTATATTACTCACCTATTGCCCATGTATCGTTCCAAATTTCTTATCCAATTTGGCAGCAAGTATGGTTTTTACTCATTGTGTTTTTATTACTAGCTGCTTTATTTTTTGCTATTTATAAATACCGTTTAAAACTTATTAATAAACAAAGTAAACTATTAATTGAAAAAAATAAATTAGAAACCGATTTACAAAAATCGATGCTTTCTTCCATTAAATCGCAAATGAATCCTCATTTTATATTCAATGCGTTAAACACCATTCAATCGTATATCTACTTGAACGATAAAGAAAATGCTTCTAATTATTTGGCTCAGTTCTCCATGTTAACACGGAAAATATTGGATATGAGTAATAACGAAACAGTAAGTTTAGCCGATGAAATTGAAACATTACAACTGTATTTATCGCTCGAAAAAATGCGTTTTGAAGACAGTTTAAATTATGAAATAACCATTTCACCAAATTTAAAAGTGAACGATGTAAAAATACCATCCATGTTAATTCAACCTTATGTTGAAAATGCATTAAAACATGGATTACTGCATAAAAAAACGAATAGAACCTTAAGTATTGTATTTGAACAAGATTCCCAATTTTTAATAATAAAAGTTGATGATAATGGCGTAGGGCGAAAAAAAGCAAATGAGCTTAACTCCATTAAAGACCATAAATTCAATTCCTTTTCGACCGAGGCCAACCAAAAAAGATTAACCTTACTCAACAAACAAACTACAGAAATTGGGGTAAATACCATTGATA
>JBGSBN010000192.1:0-6401 GCA_041730515.1 Methylacidiphilales bacterium
ATATTTTGTAATTTATTTTTGTTCACTTATTTTAATTGTGGAAAATTACAATTAATTATGCTTTCTAATAAATAATTTACATAACATATTCACTATAAACCATAAAACTATCCATAGAATAAATTGAGTAATAAATGGTATGATTGAATTAGTATAAATAAATTGAGTAATAGCAAAAGGTGTCATTGAAATGCTAAAGAAAAAATGGTCATTAAATCTATCATTAATTGAATCAAAAACTACAAACTGAATAACAGGAATTGCACAGTATAAAAATGTTAGAATTCCAGATAATATTGTGATTTTATAATTATTCATTTTTATTATGCTTTCGTCATTGTTGATGTTTTAGTGAAACGACACCAGCAATATTTAGTTGCTACTTATCATGTTTTTGAAGATTTGAAATCACTTTTGAAAGCGAAACTTTTTCTTCATCTTTTCTTCTTACTGCAATTATTCCGTCTAAAAAATCTTCAATAGCTTTTCTTTGTTTTACAATAGATTTTAAATCAATTTGAACTGCTATTTTTTCATTTTTATCGTTTGTGACAAAACTTACACCTTTCATACGCTCCTATTTTATACAAATATATGTAATAAATACTTCCAGTTATTTGTTGAATTAATTTATTCCTCTTTTTCTTTTCAATATCAAACCTTAACCAATTTTCAAGCCATCAAATAAACCATCTACTGCTTTAATTTCACCAACAGTAAATTTATTAAAGTTGGTTAAGTTCTCTTGCTATTTTATTAATTAATCTTATTTATTTTTTTATTATTTGATGTTAGAAATATTCATCTAAATTAATGAATGGAGTTTTATTTATTTACAAAATTATTCGAAAAATTCTATTTAAGGCATAGATTAATTTTAATTTTTGCAATTAATAATGAGTAAACTAAAGTTTAACATAAAAATATTATTGTAAATTAATTTATATATTTTAATTTACAATTGTTGGCGTGGTATTATATTGCAAACAAAAAACAAGAAATAAAAAAAAATATGAAATATGAAAAATCAAAAAATCAAAAAGTAATACGCTTGCTGCAATTACTCTTTTATTATTAACCTTTTTTAATGTTAGTTGCAGTCATCTTGAAAAAAAGGAAACAACAAAAGATGTTGTTAAACAAAAGAATGCAATGACTACAAATAGTGAAAATGAAATTGAAACATTAATATGTACATCGAAAAATTCTTTAGGTCAATTAGTCACTTTAACAATTGTTAGGAATATTGCTGATGGGTTTACAACTGTCCATAAAGAAATATCACAAGCTTCCCCAACAGATGTTCCTACATTATATTTTGATGGAACTTTAAGCGATGCATATACTGAAAACTCCAATGGAATACAGTTAAATATTCCCAATGATGCTACATACTTCTTCATACCTTTTCAACCTGATGAAAATAATGATGAGTCTGCAAGGGTAATTGAAGGTTTTAAGGATTTTACATGCACTTGTTGTGAACCAGAAAGTATTGAGAATTCTGCAACTCCTTTATGTAAAAAAGTAATTGGCCACCTTAATGGATTAAAATCATTCGGATGTGCACCTTTTCAAAATTGTGCATCATGCGGTTTTAACCCTAATGGTGCTTTGAATCTTCAGGGTGTGATTTTAAAGGCAAGTCAAATAGTTTACAACTAAAAAAATGAAATATATTTACCACGCCATTTTTATTTTTTTTGTTATTAATAACAAAATTATTGCGCAAACTAATAGTTTACTTCAATTGGTTCAAAATCAGTCAGAAAGAATTAAGTCAGGTTCTTATACCTTAATTAAGTCAGTAAAGGTATTGAATGTCTCAGATACTATAAAGTATAAACGTCAAGTTCAATTTTTTGAAAAAGGCCAAAATACCATTTGTATTATAAAAGATTTGTTAGAAAATAAAACTTACTATTTCGACACATCAAAGTGGGTTTATCAATTTGACCATAAAGATTCTATTTTAAGAGTAAGAACTAGGTACAACCCTAATGATAATTTATTATATCCATTTATGCAACCGTATGGTATTCAGAGAGTTTATCCTAAAGGTAAAAAATATATAAATTTAGTAGAGGATAAAATAAGCTATACTATAAATGATACCAGTTCAATACCAGAAATGCCAGAATATAAAAATAGCAGTTATAAATTTTTTATTGACCCCCAGTTATTAATTCCTATAAAATACCGAAATTATGCCGAGGAATGGTTAGATAGTGTTAATTTCAATGTACAGGATATTCAAGAGGAGATATTTGATGTAAATATCAATTCAATTAATGAAAAACAATTTATTTCATACATTGCTGAAAGTATTAAATCTTTACCCATTAAAAAAGTTTCTTATCCTGAATATGAAAAAGAGCTGAACAAAAAAATACTTAAAGATACTGTAAATATTGAAAAATGGACTTTATTAAACGTAGAAACTAAAAAACAATTTAATTTTATAAACAATAATAATCCAACATTATTATACTTTACTTATTTAGGATGTTATCCTTGTAAGTTAGCTTTACCAACATTGGATTCAATTTATAAAAAATGGGGTGATAAAATAAATTTATACGCCATAAATTTATTTGATAATGATGTGTCAAAAATAATAATTTATAAAAATGCTAATAAAATTAAATTCAACTATTTATACAATTTAAGTAAAGAGCTAAAAGAACTAATAATGAAAGAAATGGGTTTGTCTTCTTACCCTACATTTATAATTTTAGACAAAAACAATAAAAAAGTATTTAGTAAAAGTGGTTACAGTGAAAACTTGTTCGATGAACTTGATAAAGCAATTACTAAGTGGCCAAATAAATAATATTATTCAATACATTGTAATAACAAACCTTAACCAATTTTCAAGCCATCAAATAAACCATCTACGGCTTTAATTTCACCAACAGTCAATTTATTAAAGTTGGTTAAGTTTTCTTGCAAATAATGATGCAATGGTTTTAAATCCTCAGAGTTAAATAGATGAGTTGCTTCTACAAAAGCTTGCGCTACATTGTATTGTGGCAACATTTTTCCATCATCTATTTTTATACAAACACCTAATTTTTGTTCAGGTAAACTCATGCAAAATATACCTTCAGCACCTGTTTTTCCAATTATTTTTGGTGCGCAAATTTGCATCATATCGGTACAATAACGCTTAGAACCTGCTACCATAAATGGATATTTTCCAACTGCTTCTATCATTATTTTACAAGCATTGGCTAACTTTTCGTCATAGTTATTACTTACCAAATTTTTAAACCCAATGGCTTGATTGATTACCGGAATAGAATAAATAGGGGCAGAGCAACCATCTAAAGCTTTAACCATTTTAGCTCGTGGGTATTCATATATTTTTTCTACATACTCTAAAATCAATTGCTGAATAGCATGATTCGGATTGATATAATCTATAATTGGAGCATTTATTAATTGGCATAAAGACAACATGCCTGCATGTTTGCCACTACAATTATTATGAATATGTTCTGGTTTTTTATCTTGTTTAATCAAAGCATTGGCTTCGCTTTTCGAGCTTGGATATTGCGGTCCACAAAATAAATCATTTTTATTCAAACCAATTTTTGAAAGTATGCTTTCAACTACTGTTAAATGTTCTTTTTCTGCATTGTGTGAGCCACACATGATGGCAATTTCTTTTAAAGTAAATTCAAATTTTTCAATTCCTCCTAGAGCTATTAAAGGTAAAACTTGAATAAATTTCATAGCTGACCTTGGGTAACAAACTTGCTCCACATTGCCTTTGCTAAAAATAACTTCATTGTTTTCATTTACCACACAAATAACTCCACGGTGAAAACTTTCTAACACATTGGCACGGTAAACTTCAACTAAAATAGGGTTTTGCATAATTGATACTTGAACGCGCAAGCAAATAAAAATTATTCAATAACAAAAAATAATTATATCACTTGTATACGTCATAAAAACTAAACTTTAAGCATAATATTTATTACTCTTTTATTTTTGGTATGCAAAATATTTAAATATTGGTATGTTAAATAGGTGTTTTTTTAATAGTGATTTGTTTTACAAATTTAAAACTATGAATATATTTTTATTTAAAAAAATCAGCAGGAAAAAATCTTTTTTGCTTTTAAAAACATTATTTTTATTTACGCTAATAGTAAATTCAAATTTAACATTCTCACAAACTGTAATAGGTACTTATCCATCGCTTGATGGAGGTTTTGAAGGACAAGCAACTGGAAATTTAGTAGCTGGAAGTGGTGGCAATACAGCATTAACCACCTCTACTTGGACGGTCAACACGACAGCAACAATATTTAGAGCTGTTACAGCAACAGGAGGTAGAAGTGGCCCCAAATATTTAACGTTTGGACCAAATAGTGTAAACAATGCAAGAATTTTATATTCTCCTCAATTATCTAGTGCTTTTGCTGTTAGTACACAATATACAATTCAATTTTATTATAGACAAACTGCAACAGTTACAGGCAGTTTAACTACAAATACAGTTGATTTATATGTAGATAATAATTCAACCACTTCAGCTGGTACTCGACAAAATGTAACAACTGGCTTAACTTCAAGTGTATCTTCTTGGACAAAAGTATCTGTTTCATTAACCACTTCAGCCACACCTGCTGCAAGTACTAATGGAGTTGCAGGCCTAACTATTCAAGGTTCAGGTGGATTTATTTATAGTGCTGATTTAGATGATTATGTTGTTTACCAAGGAGCAGTTGACAATACAGCACCTAATACACCCGGTTCTGTTTCGGTTACTGGTAACGTTGGTTCTATTGGCGTAAGTTGGGGTGCTGCTTCTGGAGGAGTTGATGGTGGAGGTTATGTAGTAGTAAGATACCCAATTACTTCTCCAGCTGCAAATGATGATCCGAACCAAAATGGAATTTATGCAGTTGGAAATTCAACTACTGGAACGGTTACTGGAACAGTAAGGTATATTGGAACAGGAACTAGTTTTACAGATAATGTTGGTTTAACTACATCAACAGATTATTATTATAAGGTGTATACAGTTGATAAAGCTTTTAATTATTCTGCCGAAAGTCAGTCTGCAGCTGTTCAATCAGTACTACCTTACTTTTATTACGATGGTTCAGGTTCTTTGGCCAATGTAACTAATTGGGGCACTAATACAAATGGATCAGGAACCAACCCTACAAACTTTACTACAGATGGTCAAACTTTTGAAATAAGAAACACCACTGCTGTAGGAACGGATGCTGTTTGGACTGTTTCAGGAACAGGGTCAAAAATAGTTTTAGGAAGTACTTCGGCTGCAGGTATTACTTTTACTGTTAACACTGGTTTTAATGTTACAAATATTACTCCAGCCAATTTTGATATTTCATTACCATCATCAGGCAATCATAAAATTGTTTACAAGGATGCACTTGCAATTTCATTAGCTACCATTTCAGACCCTAATTTAGTGATAGAAGTTGATGGAGCAACATTTTCGACTGCAACTTCAAAAACATACCAAACTATTAATATAATTAATGGAGCATTAGCTACTTTTACGGGTAATTTTATTACAACAAATTTCAATATTTCCACTTCTTCAACTGCTACTATCAGTGCAGCTACTCCTACTATTACCAACTTAGTGGTAGATAACCTTTCTACAATAATACTTACTAACCCTTCTACAACTTATGTAACCATTCCAACTTTAGGTTCAGTTACCATTAACGGAATACTACAAACTGCAAAAGCTGCTGGTTTCGTTTCAAGCAATGTTGTTACTGCGGCATCAACATTTGGTTCTATTCAATTTATTGGAACCGAAAATTTAACTCTTGGTTCTAGCAGTACAATTATGTATAATAGAAGTACAACAACTAATAACCCACAAACGGTTACACCAAGAACAGATTATAAAAACTTGAATATAAATACTACTGGAGCTGCTTCCACTGTAACTTTAACAGGTAATCTTTCTGTTGCCAATACCTTAACATTAAATAGTGCAATGGCAATTAATGGAAACACGTTAACCATTAATGGTGCCATTTCTGGTTCAGGAACTATTTCTGGAAGTGCTACTTCTAACTTAACTATTGGTAACGCTGCTGGAACTGTTTCTTTTACTTTGGGCGCTAGAACATTAAACAACTTAATTATTGGAACAGGAAGTAACGCTAGTATGAGTTTAGGCTCTGCATTAGATATTGCCCCAACTGGCGGAATAACCTTTAATGCTGCTGGAACAAAATCATTTACAACTACTGGTCAAACTTTAACTTTAAAAGTATTTGCCCGGCGCGTCGGGGATCTCGATGCCGAAATAGGGCGCATCGCGCGAGATGTCCCAGTCGCCCAGGCCCTCGCTGGTGCTGCCATCGGGGTTGGTCCGTACGCTGAACCATTCTTTG
>JBGSBN010000193.1:0-6377 GCA_041730515.1 Methylacidiphilales bacterium
AAACAATATTCCTTATTTTGCTTTTCAAAAAATTATTATTGCTCCAAAACAAAGCATCAACTTAAGTTTGAAAGAAACTACCAAACTTAAGCTGGAGGCATACTTAAAAGAAAATATTTAAATGACCGAAAACTATTTTTATAAAGTAATACATAACCTAAGGCAATACGAAGAAGTAATGCTTTATGCCAATGTACTTACTTTTGATAATGAAGAGGAAGAAAAAGTAATGGCGTTTTTAGCCCAAGAATACGAAGTAGAAAGCCTTAACTATGCTGAAAATGCACCTAGCTTTAACCCTACAGCAGCACTTTGGGCAGCTAAAACGGTTTACTTAGCTGCGCAATTAATTTTATACAGGCAAAACAAAGAACATGATTTATCCAACATGTTTCCAAATTACCATTTAGAAATAGATAGTAGCACCATTGTTTCTGCCGATTTATGCTTGCGTTTTTTACCCGATATGCTTTTGCAATTAAACTTCATTTATAATGAAGATGTGTTGATAGAAATTTTAGAAAATGTATTGGTCAATTGGTCTTATTCAAGTATAAAACACACCATGACCAACAAAGAGTTGAATTTTGATAAAATATTAACAAATAAATGCACTGAAATATTATTAATTAATCGCATTATTGAAAACAAAAGAATTGACTTGGCATTGATACCTGAAATTAAACCTATAGTGGCGGGTAGTTTAGGCATTTTTGCCAATCAGTTTTGGAACGAATTTAACATAGAAAAAACTATTAATGAGTAATATAGAAAAACTAAACAAAGTACTACAGTTTGTAAAACAATCGTTTGTAGGGAAAGATGAAATTATTGATTTATTAGGAATTAGCTTAATAGCACGCGAAAATGCTTTTTTATTAGGACCTCCAGGAACTGCTAAAAGTGCTATTATTCGCTTACTTGCAAGCTGTATTGAAAATGGTAAAAACTTCGAATATTTACTTACTCGCTTTACAGAACCAAACGAAATTTTTGGCCCTTTTGATATTAGAAAACTCAAAGAAGGTGAATTAATTACCAATACCGAAGGCATGATGCCCGAAGCATCTATGGTATTTTTAGATGAAATATTTAATGCAAATAGTGCCATTTTAAATAGCTTATTGATGGCTCTGAATGAAAAAATATTTAGACGAGGAAAAGAAACTAAAAAACTTCCCGCATTAATGTTTGTGGGTGCCAGTAATGTTTTGCCCGAAGATGAAGCTTTAAATGCTTTATTAGATAGATTTTTAATTAGGGTAAAATGTGATTATGTAGAAACCGATTTATTAGAACAAGTTTTATTAGCTGGTTGGAAATTGGAAAATAATATTTCTAATGAAATACAAACTATAACTCCTGATCAAATTATTGAATTGCAATTGCAAAGCAAACAAGTAAATCTTGCACCTATTAGAAAACAATACGTTGATTTGGTGCATAACCTGCGTAATACAGGTATAAAAGTTTCGGATAGACGTGCAGTAAAGGTTCAAAACTTAATAGCGGCAAGTGCTTTAATGTGTAATAGAACTGAGGCCATTGTAAGCGATTTATGGGTGCTTAAATACATTTGGGATACCGAAGAACAAATAGAGATTTTAGCTGGAATTATTGATTCGATAATAGAAAAAGAAAATGAACCGAATGCACATCCGCAGGCGCTTTACAATAAAACACCCAATGCCGAAGAGTTAATTAAAGAAGTGCATTTACTTACCGAAAAATGGAATCAAGAAGGGCTTTCGTTTGAAGAAAAGAATATTGTAAAAGATAAACTACGATATGTTCAAACGCGCTGTAATTGGATAAAAAACCAAGAGCACAAAACACATATTCAAACCGAAATTGAAAAACTATGGCAAACCATGTTACAAACCATGTAACCTATTATTTGCACTTAAAAAGTCAGTTTAAAATTGATTTGGCCGGAATAAGACATTGGAATAACTTAAAAGTAGGTTTTGAAAATGACGATATTTGGGTTAAAGATTTGGATTATGTGCAAATAAATTCGGTTGATGTAAAAAGTATTCCTTATAAAACTTTGTATTATGAAAATGATGGTAAATTGTTTTTAGTAAATAGTCAATTGCCTCATTGCAATGTGCCAAGTTTGCTGTGGACACCTATAAACAGGGCATTTCCCATTACATTACCACCATTAAACCATAACTTATTTGAAATAAATAGCACTGCCAAAATTGGAATTATACCAAGTAGTTTGGAGCAAGAAAGTGTTGGTATTTTGGTTGATTTATTGGTTTTAAAACAATACTTATTTACTGCTCCTGCCATTCGTTTAAAAAACTTAAGTTGGTGCATTGTAAACCATCAAGCACTTATTTTAGGTAAACCATTTTTGCCAATTAACGGGCTATCGGTTTGGCAAACCAATAACCATTTATTACCTAACGGTTATGCATTTAATTTCAAAACAATAAGCCTTGAAATAAACCGTATTTTAAACACTGATTCTAGCTGCTTTTTGCTTTGGAATAACATAAGTAAATATACCATTATTGAAAAAGAAAATTTGATGCCTTTGTCAATAAGCTCGTTCAAACAAACTGAAAATAATTTATTACAAAAAATTGATTAAATGAGCGCATCATATTTCAAAGTAACACCTAAATATTTTTGGCAATGGGAAGAAAATGGCAACGTAATTAGCATTCCTAATGGCAGTACCATAGCTTACAGAGCATATGCTGCTGATGTGTTAAATTACCTCGCAATACAAGGTTTACCTCCATTTGGTGCTTTGCTTTTGTCAATTATTGCAACTAATGAAAAAGGTGGAGATTTATTAAATATAGTTACTTCCATTATTACTAAAAACTTAAAAGACTCAAAGTCAATTGACATAATTGATGGTGTAGCTTTTTTAAAATTGCTAACCCAATTACCCAATGAGTATAAAAACGGCAATAAACGTTTGTTACTTTTTCAAGCAATTTTTCAAGATTGCCACAATATTACTTCCACAAAAAAAGCTAAACATATTTGCCAATTTATTTCAAAAAATACTGAAATAAATTTCGATCATAATAAATCAGGAACTGTTGATTATATAATTGCTAGAGATTTTAAAACTCTTGATATTATTTATAAAAAACTAAATACAGTAGAGGCCATTTTAAACGAAATGGCTTCTGTTACAGAACTGCCTCAAATAGTTGAATTAGAAGAGCCTGCCATTACTGAAACCAATACCCAAAAAGATTATATTGATGAGCTTATTGACAACCCAAAAACTTTTCATAGTGGTTCGTTAGTAAGGCGTATTTGGAGTGGTTTAAATATTCCTTTTCAAAGTGTATTGCCCAGTAAACAGTCTTTGGGTGGAATTTCAGATTTAACCAATAAAGGCGATTTTGATAAATTACTTATATCGGAATTTGCTAACGATGATTTGGTGTTTTTATCGCGCATTGCCAATAACGAAGCTTTGTATATTCAGCGCGAAATTCCACCTCAAAATAATCAAATGCAACGCATTATTTTAATTGATGTGTCGCTTAAAAATTGGGGCACACCAAAAGTTATTGCATTTGCCACCATGCTTGCCATTGCAAAGCACCCAAAAAGTAATATTACATGCACAGCTTTTACCATAGGAAATTATTATAAACCAATCAATTTTGAAGATATAAATGGTGTTATTGAAGGATTACAAAACTTGGAAGGAAGCATTAATGCTGGTAAAGGACTTATAGCCTATTTAACTGAAAACAAACCTAATGCCGAAACTGAAATTTTTGTAATAACAGAACCAACTACTTTAAAACAAGTAGAAATGTTAAAGGCTTTAAACGATTTTCAAAAAGAAATAGCCTATATTATTCATCCTGATTCTGATGGAAATATTGATATTTATAAAAAACAACAAAGCAGTAAAAAACATATTCAACATATACTTTTACCTTTAAATGAAATATGGAAAAAACAGCCTAAGCCTACTAAAACAGAAACATCAAGCGACTTTTACATGGAGCAAAACTTTCCATTATTGTTTGGAAAACCATCAAGAAATAATATTTACTTGAATTTAGATGAAGAGTATTTTTTAGTTTCACCTGAAAAAATATTGTATAGGAAATGTAATGGTGCAGATGGTAAAAGTGGTTGGGATTTAATGGATGCTGATTTACCTTTTAAACCTAGCCATTCTGCAATTGGTAAATTAGAAAATGGGGAAATATTAATTTTTTTATTCAAAAATAACATCAAAACTTTTGTAATTCTAAATGTAAATACTGGTGCTAAACTTAAAGACTCCATTTTTAACTGGAAAAACTATTACGGAGACAGTTTATTTTTTGAAGATAATGCTTTTGTTTATAAAGGTAACACTTATTGCTGGAAAATAGATGCCATAACAGGAAGTGTAGAGCAAATTGATAATACAATAATTGTAGAACCTGAAGAAAACCCACTTACTTCAAAGGCTACTATTATTGACCAATATTCAAATTTTAGTATTTTAAAAAATGTAAATAAAATACAAATAAACTTACTTAATAACTTAGTACTAAATGGCATTCACGAAATTTGTTTTTTTGAAGGTAGGGATAGTATTTCTTTTGATGAAATCAGCAATAATCAGTTTGAGGCAACAGCTGATAAATTAACAGAAAATGTATTTTCATTTTTTGAAGGTAGCACCATTACTATTCATAAAGCGGGTTTACTTATTTTTAAAAGTAATAATACAACCATTCCTACTTTTTATATTCCAACTATATTGCTTCATAATATTGCAGCAGCTAGCGAAACCGAGTTTGCTGGGCGTGATTATCATTATAAACAAGGAACAAAAATTACGGTTGGAGAATTTTACAAAAAATATTATAAACCTTTTATGGAGCAAATAATAGTTTATACCGAACAAAGCGAAGTTAACCCTGAATATCCGGGAGGAGAGAAAGCCATGAATAAATTTATTAGCAAAGAGGTAAAATATCCAAAGATGGCTTTTGAAATGAATGTTCAAGGACGAGTATTTGTAAGATTTACAATTGATGCAGTAGGTTTTGTGACAAATGTACATGTGCCCAATCCTATTCACCCACTTTTAGATGAAGAAGCCATTAGAGTAGTAAAGGCCATGCCTATTTGGAAACCTGGAACTCAAGCGGGCAAACCTTGCGCTGTAACTTTTATAATTCCTATTAACTTTAATATTGATTAGGCATGGAATTACAAATTAAATTATCGAGTAAAAATGCTTACCCAATTGGAGGATTTTTGGTAAAAAGCCCTTTGGTAGCTGGTTGGTTAAAGCAAATAGAATTGCTGAATTTAAAGCTAGAAGATATCCAAACATTTGCAATTCCGGATATAACACCAAATAGCATTTGGGGTTGCTTTGTAATTTGTAACGATTTTGACTTAAATAATATTGGTAAAAACCAACTCTGTCAAAAGGTAATAACCAACCTTTATATTCCAGAAAAAGCCATTTTATTTCCTACTTTAAACATAGCCGAAATAGATGCTTTGTTTGAAAAAGGAAAACACATCATGCATCCAGAATTTGGATTGGTAGCTCTAACAGAAAAAGTAAATTGGAAAGAAATTATAACAGTTCCAAACCAAGAAAAACTGCCAATAATAAAGCCAATCGCAAGTGTTTATGTTCCAAATGATATTAGAAGTTTTCAGTTAAAACCAGTTTCTACCGAAGAGATTTTAAAACAAATGGAGGAAAAACTTTTTCCTAAAAAACAAAAAATGCCAGATGAAAAACTGAATTTATTAGAACATGCAAAACTATTAGGTTTAAAAACATTGTTTAATTCAGTAAAAAAAGGAAACACCAAAACTTCTGAAAAAAGCAGTTTATTAAACGGTTTAGAAGCCATTTTAGGGAAGTTATTGCCAAACGGCAATAACCAAGTAATTGACAAATTACAACAAGATTTTGAAGAGCTAGAAAAGCGTAACCAAGCTGCTATTGATAAATTTTTAGAAATGCTTAAAAATAATCCAAATGAAGCCTTAAAATATGCCATTCCTTTAGATGAAAATGGTTCAGGCAGAGGCGATTTTGGTAAAGGTGAGTTTAACTTATCCATGAGGTGGTTGAGTTTATTACTTTCTGAATTAGGGAATAATTCATCTGGTTCAGGTGGCTCCATTGATTTAGGCAACAAATATTTTGAACTTCAAAAGCAATACAACCAAACTGCTGAAAATTTGATAACTCAAAAAGAGTATCAAAAGGCTGCATTTATATATTTTAAATTACTAAAGAACAATTTTAAAGCTGCCGAAACACTTGAAAAAGGTTGATTTTATAGTGAAGCAGCTGCCATATTTTTAAATAATAATTTTAAAGAAGATGCGGCTAAATGTTTTGAAAAAGGTAG
>JBGSBN010000194.1:0-6344 GCA_041730515.1 Methylacidiphilales bacterium
CGCGAAAACGGAAGATTACGCGATATTGAAAGATTGAGTAATGTAAAATTTGATAAAATACTAATTCCAAGTGCCGAAGAAGTTCGTGATAAAAAATTAGTAGCTTTTATTGATACTATTGTAAATACTGAAATTGAAGAAAGCATTTTTGACGATAAAGTAATGACTAGCTTACGCCCGTTATTAACTTTACCTTCGGAAGAGTTGGTTCAAAAATTCCTTTCGTTAGAGTTACGCAGATTTAGTGCTGAGTACTTAAACGCTCCTGATTTAAATACTACTTCGGGCGATAGAACCAGAGATGGTGAAAGAGGCGAACGCGGTGGAAATGTGCGCGGACAAAGAATTTTTGTGAGTGTAGGTAAAAAAGACGGCTTTGATATTCGCAGCTTTAAAGATTGGGTTGCTCAAGAAAGTAGCTTAGATTGGAAAGAATTACATGTAGATGTAAGTGGTGTATTTAGCTTTGTAGATGTAAAAGAAGAATTAGCCGAAAAAGTAATTACTGCTTTAAATGGCAATACTTACGAAGGCAGACCTGTTAGAGCAGAATTAAGTGGTGAAAAACCAGGTGGTTCTCGCGAAGGCAGAGGCGGCCGCGGTGGCGATAGAGGTGGAAGAAGTGGTGGCGGTGGATACAGCAGCCGTAGAAGCGAAGGCGGAAGCTCAAGCTATGGTGGTGGCGATAGAAGACGCAGTAGCGGTGGTGATAGAGAAAGAGGCGGAGACAGAGAAAGAGCACCAAGAACTGAAAGAAGCGACAGAAGTAGCTATGGCAGAGATGCAGGGAGTGATAGAAGTAGCTCAACTAGCGACAGAAGTGGATACGGAACCAGAGATGGTGGACGTAACAGAAGCTATGGAGACAGACCAACAGGCGACAAACCTGCTGGCGATAGACCAAGTGGAGATAGAAGACGTAGAAGAGATTAGTTAGTTGATGGTTGTCAGTTGTCAGATGACAGTTGTCAGTTGACAGTTGTCAGTTGATAGCATTTTATAAGAGCCCAAGTGAAAACTTGGGCTTTTTGCATTTAGTTCTATTATCTATTAACGTAATTCAACTCCTTCAGAGTTGTGTTCTTAAAACTCATTTTTTACCCTGCATTTCATGCAGGGCTATTCATATTCAACTCCCTTAGGAGTTGATTTATGATTATAAAAATAAACTATTTAAAACTTCAATTATTAATTAAAGTCATTTTGAAAAATTCTACTAATTAAAACTCCGAAGGAGTTTAATTTAAATAGCACCGAGTGAAACTCGGTGGAAAGTAAAACAGCGATTTAAACAACTCCGAAGGAGTTGAATAACATCAACAAAACCCTAATACTTTATAAACATTTTGGTGATTAAATGCTTGGCTGATGTTAAGTTTAACACATAAGTACCTGTTGCCAAATGGGTAAAATCTAAATTGGTAGTTCTATCCAATGTTTCAAAATTTTGGTTCAACATTAACTGACCTGCCATGTTAAATACTTTTAAAGTTACAGGCTCGTCAATAGTGGTATTTATATGCGCTATATCCCTAACAGGATTTGGAAACAAAACCAAATCGGCCATATTGGTATCGGTTGGATTTGGGTCAATTGGTTTCACTTTAAGGCTTGATAAAGCAACTGGTGAACGCCAAATTCCACGTCCATAAGTTGAAATCAAAACATGGTTTTCAATATTATTTATTTCTATATCGGTAATGGTAGTATTAGGAATATTATTGCTAAATAATTTCCATTCGGTAAGCGAATCGTTGATGTAATAAACTGCTTTATTGGTGGCTACATAAACGGTATTGTTATAACTACTTGCTTGATGAACAAGCGCATTTTTAGCACCTATTGGTAAGTTATAAGTTATGTTTATCCAAGTATTTCCTGTATCCATCGATTTATAAATGCCAGCATTACTCATGGCGTAAATGATGGCAGGATTATTTCTGTTAAAATCAAAGTTTTTTAAATTGCCAATTGGCAAAGTAGTTAACTGTTTAAATTGATAATTTTCGGTTCCATCAGAAATATATAACCTCGATTCATCTGACAATAAAACAATTAAATCGTTGGAGGGATGAACTCTAATTTGTTTGATATTATTGGTAAATGTTTGGGTGGAGACTTTGGTAAAACTTCCAAAATCAAAACGATACAAACTTCTATAACCGGCATATAAAGTTCCATTATTGCCAAATTCTAAAGGTGTAATCCAATTGCCATTTTCGGTAAATGGCCCATTGGCAGCAAAAAAACCACCATCTCCAGGAATGGAAACATCAATATTATAAAGGCTACCGCCATTTTGAATAAAACCATAATGCTGGTTTATATTAGTTGGGTCAATGGCGGCATCCATTCCATCGGCACCATGGTAATTAACCCAAGCATTATTAGCAAACGAATAACCACCATTATCTTGCAGTCCACCTGCTATTCCGGTAATTTTTGATTGAGCTACATCTAATCTGTAAAACTGACTAATATTTAAACCATTAATAGTGAAGTCGGTAAAAGTATTAACCCCAATATCAGAAACATAAATGCCTCCATCGGTACCAGCATAAAGTTTTTTATTATAAAACTTCAAGTCGTGAATATCAGCATGTGTATATTGAGCACTGCTAGGATTACTCCAGTTATTATATCGTGTAAAATTTAAGCCTCCATTGGTTGATTTCCAAATATTTAAACAGCCAGTAAAAATTATTTCTGCATTTACATCCGATGCAGCAATGGCCAAATCGTAATCGCTTTGCGTAGCACCATCATAAATATCGGTACTGGTATTTTGCGCAATAAAGGTTTGTCCCCTATCGGTTGATTTATAAATGCCTTTAAAAGTTTTATTGTTATTTGAAACCAATAAATATACATAATTAGGATTAGCTGGAGTAACTGCCATCACAGTTCTGCCTGCATTGGTAAATGTTTGTGTTACAGTAAAGGTTTCGCCTTCATCAGTCGATTTTAAAAAACTTACTGTACTCCCAACTATTGAAACCGCGTAAATAGTAGCCGGATTGCCGGGCATTAACCTAATTTCTTTACTTACAAAATTGTATTTCCTAACCCAATTATTGCCTGCATCAATGCTTTTAAAAATACCGCCAGAACTTACCAACCAAAGCATATTAGGGTTGTTTGGATTGATTAAAATCTCGCCAGTTTTAAGAACATTGGTTGGAAAATTAGTTTTAGTCCAAGTTTGTCCGCCATTAGTAGTTTTAAAAATTCCAACAGTAGGGTTTTCATCGGTGTCTTCATCTCCAGTTGAAACATAAATGATATTGGGGTCGTTGTAATCAACTGCAATGCCCGATACACCTGAAATGATGGTACTATCGCAAATAATTTTCCAAGTACTTCCATTATCGGTGGTTTTCCAAATGCCTCCATTAGGCGCTCCAATATAAATGGTATTTGGATTGTTTGGGTCAACGGTAGAAACATTAACCCTACCTTGCCCTGAGCTCCACGAACCTTGGTTTTCGTGGGTAAATGGCCCTAACGGTATCCAATTGCTATTATCAATACTATCGGCAGTTTTGCTTAATGATTTACCTACCATTCTCGCAATTAAAAACTCTCTTTCTATTTCAGCACCTGTCATTAGCGTACTATCGCTATTTAAATAATATGCCCAATATTCTTTCCAACGTTGGTACACTTTAAAGCCCGAACCTTTTTTAGTTCTGTTTGCATTATTTTGCCAATACAAATCGTATTCAGCTATTATTTTATGGTAATTTCTGGTATTAAATGTAGTTCCTAAAATTTCAGCTGTTTGATTATTGGTTTGCGCAAACGCAAAAAAGCTAAGCATACAAGCAAAAAAACAACTGACTCTTTTCTTCATGTTTTATTTAATATTGTGTTTGTTACAGTACATTTATTACAACAAATAATTGCATAAATAAGTTGTTTTACTGTTTTAAAAAATTATTTATTGTAAAATAACCAAAATAATGCAAATGTTATTTGCAAAAGACCAAAAGCCTTTCAATATACTAACTAGTGAGATTGGCGAATCATTTTAATATGTACACCATTAAAAAAGCTAAAAATATAAAGCATGAGCCAAGTTATTGATGTTGTTTATATAAGTCTATTAGCTATTTAGCATAAGTTACAAAGCAAATGATATATTTGTAAGCAAATGGCTCAAACGTGCGGTTATATTTGTCCTCAATGCGAGGGAAGAGGTTTTTTAGATGACTTTTCTGACTGTAATTGGTGCACCAATAACCCAATTTTAAACAAAAATGATATGATAGAAATTTACCATAATAACCGCTGCGGTAAAAGCCGAGATGCGTTGGCTATTTTAACCGAAAAAAATATTGATTTTAAAGTAATTGAATATTTAAAAAATCCTTTAACAGCTAGCCAAATAAAAGCACTTTTAAAAAAGCTAAACATCAAAGCTTTTGATTTAATAAGAAAAGGCGAATCTATTTTTAAAGAAAACTACAAAGACAAACAATATTCGGAAAATGAATGGATAACGATTTTGGCTCAGAATCCCATTTTAATTGAAAGGCCAATTGTAGTAAACGGAAATAAAGCCATTATAGCCCGCCCACCAGAAAAAGTGTTAGAGATTTTGTAATTAAAGTTGATTCGAAAAGTTAACGGTTTCAAAAAAACTTAGTCCGCTTATTGGCTTTTATATTTCTCCATATAAAAATTTAATTTCATCAATTCGAAGTTTGTTGTTAACTAACAATACCTTCATGCTGTAATGTCTTGGTCCTCCTAAATACTTTAAAACCTCTTCAATTTCATTAGTATCAGGAATAATGCTCAAAGAAAATTCAACTTCATTTTTCTTTTTATTCCATTTTATATCTGAGAGCGTATAATCAAATCGAATAGGTTTTTCGGTTAGTTCTTTATTGAAGTATAGTCCTGTAAGGTTTAATTTAAAAAAGGTAGTATCAAATGGAGCAGGTAGTTTATCATAGTTTGTTACCGTTATATTATTTCCGTAAAAATCCTTAAAGGAAAAGTTATTATTATTAGTTTGTGTACTCCCTAAATTGGCTATCAGTGCAAAAAATAAGGTCAATAAGCCATTCAAATTACGCTTTATTTTAATAGGCAAAATAATGTACCGAAAGTTGTAACTCAATTTCAATTTTATACTTGAATTAAATACCCAATTAACTTATTAACCAACCTATCAACTTATAAACCAATCAACCTAAAACCACTTACAAATCCATTGCGTTAGCTATTAATTCAGCTACATCAAGCACTTGCACTTCTTCTTCTTTGTTATTGTGCTTAATTCCATCGCGCAACATGGTCATACAGAAAGGACAAGCAGCAGCTACAATATTGGCTTTGGTTTCAAGCATATCGTCTGCACGTTCTATATTCACTTCCTTATTGCCAGTTTCCGCTTCTTTAAACATTTGTGCTCCACCTGCTCCGCAGCATAAACCATTGGCTTTGGCACGTTTCATTTCTACTAATTCTGCATCCAATCTTTCAATTATTTGGCGAGGTGCTTCGTATATATTATTAGCTCTACCAAGGTAGCAACTATCGTGGTAAGTAATGCGTTTGCCTTTAAAAGCACCACCCTGAATACTTAATTTTCCTTTTTCTAAAAGCTCGTTAATTAATTCGGTATGGTGCACCACTTCATAACTTCCACCTAATTGCGGGTATTCGTTTTTTAAAGTATTAAAACAATGAGGGCAAGCCGTTACAATTTTTTTAACCCCATAAGCATTCATGGTAGTAATGTTTTGCATGGCAAGCATTTGGAATAAAAACTCGTTTCCTGCGCGCTTTGCAGGGTCGCCTGTACAAGCTTCTTCGGTTCCTAGTATGGCAAATTTAACATCGGCATGGTGTAAAAGTTTAGCTACTGCCTTGGTAATTTTTTGTGCACGTTCGTCAAAACTTCCTGCACAACCCACCCAAAAAAGTACATCTACTTCTTCGCCACCTGCTGTTACCTCTGCTAATGTTCTTACCTTAAAATCCATGTTGTTTTATTGTTAAATAGTATTTTTTAAAAAAGTATGGCAAAATATAATAAAATAACAAAATAAACACTTGCTATATAAATAATACAGAAAAATTTTAAAATAATACCGCTAACAATTTTTATTTGGTCAAATTATATAATGGGAGCGGCATTAACTTCCGATTTATCGGAATAAATTTACGAAATAGTTTTAGACTATTTTGTAGGTAGTGTTTCATAAACTGTGTAAGTTGAAAAGTTATTCTGAAAATTTTTGAGCCCTTAAAAGCTCAAAAAAATTTTCGGAAATAACTTTTAACAATTTATATTTACATAGTTATGATAGACAAAGAAGAATTATTAAACA
>JBGSBN010000195.1:0-6316 GCA_041730515.1 Methylacidiphilales bacterium
CGCGATACAACCCGGACTCCGCGTCGTACGTTGGCGGTGATGTGCAAGAGAACGATCTATCGATGCGCTCACGTGGATTGCGAACCTGCGCGGTGATAGTGAACACCACCGTCCCTTTCGGGAAGGGGATTCCTCCGGGAAGCGGGAGCTTGTCCAGGATAGGAATGAGGATAGGTTTTGGGGCTGGTGTAATCATTTAAGATGGGTCTGGTGCGGTGAAAATCCTGCGGTCGAGGAAGGACAGGACAACCCCGGCAGCTTCCAGTGCGGTGGTTGCCTCTACTGTCAACGTGATGTCGGGGTCGTCGCTTCCCCGGACTGTCCACTGAAGTGGATTATTACAATATTTAAAAATTGAAAGATTGAAAAATTCAGTGAATTTAATTCAACATCCATAATTCAACATTCAAAATTACATTTTGCTGGCTTCAAATTCCTTCATGGTATCAACCAAAACTTGAACACTTTCAATTGGTAATGCATTGTATAAACTAGCGCGTAAACCGCCTACAGAACGATGTCCTTTTAAGCCGCTTAAGTTTTTGCCTTCGCATAATTTTAAAAACTCAGTCTCGTGTTCTTTATTAGTCGTAACAAAGTTAACATTCATGCGGCTTCTGTCTTCTTTAGCTACGGTACCTTCAAATAATGGGTTTCTATCAATTTCGGCATACAATAAATCAGCTTTGGCTTTGTTTCTTACTTCCATAGCCTCTAAACCAATTTCTTTTATCCAGCGTAAAGTATGCATACAAACAAAAATGGCAAATACACTTGGTGTATTATACATACTACCGTTTTCTACATGTGGCTTATAATCAAGCATGGTAGGAACTTGGCGTTTTGCTTTACCTACTAAACTCTTTTTTATAATTACCAAGGTTGTTCCTGCAGGGCCCATATTTTTTTGAGCTCCAGCGTATATCATATCAAATTGATTGGCATCAAAAGGGCGACTAAAAATATCGGAACTCATATCACAAATTAAAGGAACTTCAGTTTTTGGAAATTCAAACATTTCGGTACCGTAAATGGTATTATTGCTTGTGCAATGAAAATATTTTACATCGCTAGGAATGGTGTAGTTTTTAGGGATATAATTAAAGTTTTTATCCTCGCTGCTTGCCAATACGTTTACGTTTCCAAACATTTTAGCCTCTTTAATAGCTCTACTAGCCCAAACACCAGTATTTACATAAGCTGCTGTCTCGCCTTCATCTAATAAATTCATTGGAATCATATCAAATTGGGTAGAAGCACCACCTTGTAGAAACAAAACTGCATACTCATCGCTTAAATTCAAAATATCTTTTACCAATTGGCAAGCCTCATCTACTACTGCTTCATATTCTTTACTTCTATGGCTTACTTAAATTAACGATAAACCTGTTCCTGAAAAGTTTTTTAAGGCTTCAATACTAGCATCTATAGCCGATTGAGGTAAAATAGCAGGACCTGCTGAAAAATTGTGTACTTTTGTCATAATGCAACTTAATTAGTTTGATAATTGTCAAATTAAGAATTAAGGATTGAAATAACCAAAATAAACACAATAAATTTGAGCCAATTAATTAACATCATATTATGAACAAAATAATTTTAACCATTTTAACACTCGTTTTTTCTATAAATATAGCCTCTGCACAGCGTAAAACACCAGAATTAGACAAACAAAAAGTAGAAGAACAAAAAAAAGCTGACGAAACTTTTGGAGGCAACGATAGCTGGAAGGATAAAATGATTTATGGTGGAAATATTGGTGGAAGTCTAGGAAATTTATCTTCTTTTTTTATGATTCAGCCAATTGTTGGTTATAAAATAACCGATAAATTTCAAGCTGGTTTATGTCCACTGTATATTTATAGTTCGCGTACTTATCAATTAACAACTGGAAAAAATTTCACACAATCAGTTAATGCTTTTGGTCCGGGAGTATTTGGTAGGTATTTAATTAATGACAACATATTTGCACATGTTGAATATTTAGGCTTAAGTTATAAAATTTATGATGAATTATCAGGTTTAGATATTTCCAAATTTAGTAACAGTGCTTATGTTGGAGGTGGTTATATGCCAGGCGGAGCAGGTGTTTATGTAGTAGTTTTATACGATTTATTATACAATAGCAGTACTAGTTTTTATCAAAGTCCTTTTGATATTAGAATTGGTTTTGTGTTTTAATTTAATATTTGATTCAAAAAATTGAGGTATAGTGTAGGTTTAAATATTAAAGGTAACAACAATCCATAAATGGAGCCCCAAATATGTGCATCGTGAGCTATGTTTCCTAAGTTACGTTTAGAAGCGTAACTGGAAAAGCCTAAATAAATTAAACCATAAAGCCAACCAGGTAAACCCATAATTAATAAATTAGGCGCAAATAAAATGCAGGCAAAAACAACTGCAGATACCGCTCCCGAAGCTCCAAGTGAGTAATAGCTTGAATTATTTTTATGTTTAAAATAGGTGTAAACATCCGCAAAGGCAATTGCACTTAAGTAAAAAAGTATATAAGCTAACTTGTAATAATTACCAAAAACCATCGGGAAAAAGTTTTGTTCCAAAACCTGGCCAAAACCATACAAGGCATACATATTAAATCCTAAATGCAAAAAATCAGCATGAATAAAACCTCCTGTAATAAAGCGCATCCATTGGCTTTTATCCTTGTTAATAGTGTAAGGATGAAATATTAATTTCATCTTTGAATCTTCATTATTAAAACACAAAAAACTAATAATACAAGTTGCAATGATGATAAATAAGGTAATAGTCATTTTTTGATATATTTTTGGCAAGAATACACTTATTAATTTTAAAATATTATTTTTATAAGCTAGAAATTTTTAAACAAATAAATGAAGAAGTATAAAATTCAAAATAAGCCATTTGTGGTACCAACTACCGATGGTAAATTAATAGAAGAACATTTTGGTTTGGCAAGCACAGCCGAAAGTAAGTTCAGTGTGGCACACATGGTAGCTCCTGCTGGTTGGAGCGAACCTCTCCAAACACCTAATTTTGACGAAGTTACCATTATGATAAAAGGTAAAAAGCAAATAGAAATAGATGGTGAAATAGTAATTATAGAAGCTGGACAAACTATTTTAATTAAAGCTGGAGCTAAAATAAGGTATAGCAATCCTTTTGCCGAAAGTGCTGACTATTGGAGTATTTGTATTCCTGCTTTTTCAATTGATGGAGTTAACAGAGAAGATAGTTAGCAAAGTAAAATTAATAATTTTTGTAGGGTTAATAAGTCAAAATTTATTAGCTCAAACTAATTTTGTGCCCAACGCTAGTTTCGAAAACTTTAATGGTTGCCCTAGAGCCAATTCTTCTATAGAAACATCAACTACTGTTTTTCCTACCGTTTTAAACTGGGTTAGACCAAGTATTGGTACTCCTGATTATTTTAATACTTGCAATTTAACTACCAACACAGCTGGAGTTCCATTAAACGAAGCTGGATATCAAGAACCACATCAAGGAAATGCTTATGTGGGTTTAATTGCTTATTATAATCAAAACTCTAGTTTTGATGGTTTACGAGAATATATTCAAGTTCAATTAACTGCTCCTTTGGTAGCAAATAAAGAGTATGAAGTTACCTATTATTTGTCGCCAACGGGAGCTAAATCGGTAAGTAATATTTCGGCTTATGTATCGGTAAATAAGTTACAAGATTTTTCTTCAAAAGTTTCTCTTAATGGAAATCCTCAAATAAATAATAATATACCTCTAGTAGATTCTAGTTTGTGGTATAAAGTTTCAGGTTCGTTTAAAGCTGTTGGAGGTGAGCAATGGCTTACCATTGGTAATTTTTTAAAGGATTTTGAATGTACACCTTATAACTTAGGAACCCAAAAACCTGATGCAAGTTTAATAGGCCAAGTTTATATTTTTATTGATGATATAAGCATCATAGAAAAACAAACTAAGGTTACTAAATTTTTATGTAATCAATCAGATTCTGTTGCCATTGATGTAAAATCAACCATTAATAAATTCAGGTGGAATAATGGCGATACTATGAACAAAACGCGTTATTTTAAAACTGAAACTACTGTTTGGATAACCAATTTTTTGCCTGATGGCAGTTCGTTTAACGATTCGTTTTTGGTAATAAAAACACCTCATATTTACAATAGATTACTTTCCGATACTACCATTTGCGATAAAAGCGAATTAGCCATTACCTTACCTTCGGGATTACCAAAATATACTTGGAGTAATGGTGCCACGGATTCATTTACTGTATTACAAGGAGTTGGAAAATATTGGTTAAAAGCCGAAGAAAACGGCTGTGTAAGAATTGATACCTTTAATATTGGCGCTAAGGAAAAACCAAATTTATTTTACCAAGCAGATACCTTTTTTTGCAAAGGAAGTGTAATAGAAATAGGGAATAAACTTAATAACGATTTATATCAATACCAATGGAATAGTATTACCAATTCTAAAACATTAATGGTTAATAAAAGTGGTGTCAATGTGCTTTCGGTAAAAGATTCATTTTGTTATAATTACGATACTGTAATTGTAACAGAAAAAGCGCTTCCTCAAATTGAAATTATTGGTCCAAGATTTTTATGTTCAGAAAACAACGATACCATTACACTCAAAGCCAATAGTTTTGTTAGGAATATTTGGTTTCCAAATAATATAGAAAATAATGTTATAACCATTAATAAATCTGGTAAATATTGGCATACTGTTATCAATCAATTTGGTTGTGAAAATACTGATACCATAACCATTAAAGATGCTTGTAAACCGATATTTTATATGCCAACTGCATTTACTCCTAATAATGATGGCGTAAATGATTATTTAAATTTTACAGGAAAATACATTGAGTTTTTTAACATTGAAGTTTACAACAGATGGGGGCAATTGGTTTATCAATCAAACAATTATTTGAATAAATGGGATGGAACAGTTAATGGCATTCCTTTGCCAGAAGATGTATATGTTTACCACATTAATTACTCTTCAGAAGCCATTGATTATTTAAATACAGAAAGTGGTACTTTAACTATTATTAGGTAAGGTTGTTAACTTACAAAACCACACTTCGCACTTTAACCCCTTGTTGTTCTAATTTATTTTTTAATTCTAACCAAGTGCTATTATATAGACTTGCTGCTACATTTTTTTTGCTTTTAAAATCATTGGTGATTATGGTTAATCCTAGTGATTGACGACCATGACTTTCTATAATTACTTCTTTTATGTTCTTTAATAAATAGATGTCTTTTTTCCAAAAATAGTTATGATTTTTAACTATCAAGTATTCATTGGTTAGGTAAAAGTAGTTGAGTAAATTGGAGAAAATAATAAACCAAAAAGTAATAAAGCAGACTGAAAAAATGGTAGGAAAATAATCTTTACGATTTAATGCAGAAATCATTATTGCAATAAAAAAAAATTCAAACACCCAAAACATAAATCCCTCAAAACACAATAAAGTGTAACCTTTAAAAGTATCAATCTCATCATCATTTATTTTAACTTTTTTATTTTCAATTGAGTTAATTATAACTGAATCTTTTTTCTGAATAACTACTTGTTCTAAGAATTGCTTCATTTTCCAAGTATTTTCATAAAAATCGTCAAAAAAGTATTTAACAGTTCCATCTTTAAAAGTTATTGCAGTGCCTTCTCTGTTATAACTAACAATGAAGTCAAAGTAAAATTTACCAGTTAGTTTTATGTCCACAATATCTGAAAGATAGTAGGTTTCATTTTTACCCAATTTTATTTTTTCTAAATCAATTTCAATTATAAAAATATTCTTTGTAAACTGTTTAAAGAATACAATTCCAATGAAAATGGCAAATATGGAGAGTATAACTAAAAAGAAATTTTTAGAAGAATAGTTATCATTATTAACTAAACTAATTATATTGAAACTAAATATGCTTAAAGAAAGTAATACGTAAATACTCCATACAACTAAATTTAATAATAGATAACTGTAATTTTTTTTAGATTTTATTTCTTTCATCAAAAATGAGATTACAAACTCTCTCCAAAAGTTAACAAATTATGGTCAGGGTCAATAATTGAAAATTCCTTTTGTCCCCAAGGTTTTATTTGCAATGGTGCATTAGGATGTATCATAACTCCATTATCAATAAATGCTTGATAAACTTTTTCTATTTGGTTTGTTCTAATATAAACCTGACCATAATTTTCAAGCGGATTAAGGTTTTTATGTTCAAAAAAATAGGCAACCGGACCTATCTGTTGCAGGACGGCGACGGCCAGATTCAGGAAGGCTTATCGATTTCAGCGGGTCTGGATTACCCCG
>JBGSBN010000196.1:0-6313 GCA_041730515.1 Methylacidiphilales bacterium
AAGTGTTTCTAATTTTAGTCTAAAAAGTTCTTCCTCACTTGCCCAAATACAAAAAGTTTTATCATTGGTGTTTTTGTTACTTGGTTCAATAATGGCAATGGTTTTACCTTTAAGCATTCCATTTTCGTGAAGCCTTAATATTAATAAGCAATTGGATGCACCCAAGCCTACAAATAAGTAATCAAACTTTTTCGACAAATTGTTAATCACAAGTATAAATTGAAACTATTTTTGATTGGAATTAATAAAAAAAGGGAAGGCAAAAATTTAATTACCCTCCCTTTCTTTTAAAATGTAAATTTATTAGTCTTCAGAATTTCTGCTTAATGCGTAAATTACTAGACCAAAACCAATTTTGTTGATTGCATCGGCAATGTTATAAACAATATCCATTGCGTGACTAGCCGCTGCTGGATCGCTTACTAATTGAATTCCGAATAATCCACCTGGTGTTCCTAAAATGTAACCCAATGGGTAAATTGCCCAACCTACTAATACGAACCAAGCTAATACTCTTGTAGCTTTAGCCACTTGTGGTCCAGCAGTTTGAGCCAATTGAGCAACTTCGCCAAACCAAATTAGGTAAGCAATGTAGAAATAAGCTCCACCTGAGATTACACCCCAAAGTACGCTGTTTCCTCTGTCAATTGTTTCTCCAAAATAACCTGTAACTAACATTACCAATGAAGCAAAAATTAACTTCCAAAGTAATCCAATTTTAGCACCTGCTTTTTTGGTAATTAAGTAAAATTCCACACACATCAAAGGAACTGTTAAGATCCAATCAACGTAACGGAAGAATCTAGGCGAATCTCCAGTTGCTAAATTGAAACCTCTCATGTAGTAGTAATGTACTGCTGCAATAAAGGTGATTAATCCAGAAACAAGAACTGAAGTTCTCCATTTTGGTGAAGTGTTGTTTAATTCAAAGAAGAAAAAAACAGATGCGGCCATCATGGCCATTGTTCCAATAAAGAACGTGAATGCAACATAGTTGTCGCTCGCAATTTTTAAATGTTCCATATATTTTTATTTGATTTACAAGATTATAAACTGCGATATTTCTCAAATGTTTTAAAAAAATAAAAATTATTTTTTTTTGTCAAATTGTCAGCTTTTGTTTTAATCCGGGTTAATTCGGTTTTATTTCCACTCTATTTTTTAATATTTTGGATGGTAAAAAAAATAATTTTTCAAACGAAATTGACTCAATAATTGTTTTGAATTGGGATGAAAAAATAATAATTTTATAAAATAGTTATAGAATAAATGCTTACTCAAAATCAAATTGAATTTTATAAAACACGTTGGCCTGTTTTAATTAAACCTTTTGATTTAGTGTTTTAGTTGACTAGGTAAATCATAGTTAAGCTTAATTATTAAAAGCTTCGATGAAATATTGGCAGATAAATTTACTTTTGATTTTTTTAAAAATACAAAATGAAGCTGAATTTATTTCCCCGAATTATTATTTTAGAGGTTAAATTAACGCCTCCACAAATTATGCAGGCCATTCAACATAATATGAATAAAGAAAACTCCCCTATACAATTGTTTTTAGGGTCAAATCAAAACAAATTTGATGGTACGACTTCAGGAAAACAATTTGATATTAGAAGAGCTCCAAGAAGTAGACGAGATTATATTTGGCTTCATGGTGAATTAGAAATGAAAGATGAAAACAAAACAACAATTGAAATAAGTAGCTATCCTTTAGTAGCAATTGGATTACCTATTGTTATTTTATTAGTTGGATTTTCAATTGGAATAATAAATGTAATGCTAAATAACTCAAATCTCTTAATTGAAAAATTTTATGCTTTTATATTTTTATTAGGAATTTATATTGTAGGTTTAAGTATTTATTTTGCACTGTTTATTTATGATTTCAATAAATCTGTTCGAGTACTTAAGCAAATACTTCATAAAGCAAATATAAAAAAGAGTCATTAATGAAAGAGTTTTTTTAAATAAAGTTCGCCAAAACTCACTTTTTTTACTAGTTTTGGCGAACTTAATTTTATTATGAGCAAGCTAATTGGCAGAAATTCAGAGATTAATATTCTTGAAGTAGCAAAGCAAAATAACAAGTCTGAGTTAATTGCTGTGTATGGAAGAAGACGAGTTGGTAAAACTTTTCTTATTCGAGAATATTTTAAAAAAGAGTTGGTTTTTGAAATTGCTGGATTATTTCATGGCACTACTAATAGTCAACTTCAAAATTTTACAAAGGAACTAAACGAACGAAATACAAAAGCAAATTTTGATACTCCTAAAAATTGGCTAGCAGCTTTTGCTCAATTAGAAAATTACCTAACCAAACTAACCTCTGATAAAAAGAAAGTAATTTTTATAGATGAGTTTCCGTGGCTTGCTTCACCTCGGTCAAAATTTTTGATGGCATTCGAAAACTTTTGGAACCAATATGCATCTAAACGAGATGATTTAATAGTAGTTATTTGCGGCTCTGCAGCATCTTATATGGTAAAAGAAATATTGAATAATAAAGGTGGATTGCATAATAGAATTACGCGTAAAATTAGGCTTTTACCTTTTAATTTAAACGAAACCGATGCTTTTTTAAAAAGTAGAGGAATTCGTTATTCACATTACGATGTTTTGCAAATTTATATGTGCATGGGCGGTGTTCCTCATTACCTTGATAAGCTTCAAAAAGGATTAAGTGTGGCTCAAAATATTGATCAATTATGTTTTGATAAAGATGGTGTTTTACACGATGAGTTCAATCAGCTTTTTACTTCATTGTTTGATAATTCAGAAAAACACAGAACCATTGTTAAAGCATTGGCCAAATGCAAAAAAGGCATTACACGCCAAGACTTGATAACACAAAGTGGAATTCCAAGTGGTGGAGATTTTTCACTTAAATTAGAAGAACTCATTGTTTCGGGTTTTGTAAGTGAATATGCTTATTATAAAAATAAAAAGCAACTTGTTCTTTATAGGATTTCAGATGAATATTCGCTTTTTTATTTAAAGTTTATACAACCCAATAAAGCCGAAGGAGCTGGAACTTGGCAGCGACTATTTAAAAAACAAACCTATACATCATGGTCAGGTTTTAGTTTTGAAACCATTTGTTTAAAACACATTTACCAAATTAAAAAAGCGCTTCGCATTGATGCTGTTTATTCAACCAGTAGCAGTTGGTTTAACAAAAACGCACAAATTGATTTGCTTATTGACAGAGACGATAATATTATAAACCTTTGTGAAATGAAGTTTTATAATTCAACTTTTACAATCGATAAACAATATTATTTAAACTTGAAAAACAAAATAGATGAATTTCAAAAAGAAACAAATACTAGCAAAAATATACACTTAATAATGCTAACTACCTTTGGACTTAAACCAAATGAATACAGTGCTGAACTAGTTCAAAACGCTTTACAAATGAGTTGTTTATTTGAGTGATAAAATTTGTATACTTCGCCAAAACTCACTTTTTTTACTAGTTTTGGCGAACTTAATATTTTACATATTATTCAACATCAAACATTTAAATCAAATACCTTCTAATTTCGAATTTATTATTTCGAATTTACTGAGCCACTTTTACCCCAAACTTTAGCTTCCTATAAAATTTAAAAATTGCAGTATTAGTAAAAGTTCGTATCAATTTTACTTTTAGCCAAATTACAGGATACATCAGCCAATTTTTGATGGCAATAGTTAATGGGAAATTACTCCATCCAAAGTGAATGTATTCTTTATATCCTTGCATGCGCTTATGGTAAGTAGCACCTTGAATATCGTAATAGGCTATAATCTTATCAATATAAATGGCTTTTTCAGGCTGAGTTTTAAAAAACGAAGCAAACCAAGTAGTATCAGAAACTAACTTATAATTGATATTATAAAATCCAATGGTATCAAATGCATTTTTATGGGTAAATGTGGCTTGATGGCAAATTGGGTAGTGCGAAAAGAAATCGCTGTATTTTACAGGCTTGCCATTAATATAATTAACTCCAGTTGGTTCATTCACAGTTTGTACTTTAGCATAAATAAGTTCGCAGTTATTAAAAGTATTATTTTTAAAAATATCGGCAAGCACTGAATTGTTGTAAAACGAATCGCCAGCATTTAAAAAATAAACCCATTGTCCTTTTGCTGCTTTTATACCTTTATTCATGGCATCGTAAATACCTTTATCGGGTTCCGAAATAATAGTTCCTATATTATTGGTAAATTGTTGAGCTATATTAACGGTATTGTCTTTGGAGCCACCATCTACTAAAATCAGTTCAAAATCTTTAAACGATTGATTAATTGCAGATTGCCAAGTGTCGTAAAGAAGCGAACCTGCATTATATGTTACTGTAATTAAACTAATTAATGGTTTTTGCATTGTTTAAAAACTAAAATTTAGGGCAATTACATTTTTTATTTCTAGCAATTCCTTTTTTACTTCCGCAAGCACTAATTGCCCCTAAAAGCGAAATGCCAATCAAAATAAAAGTGATTATTTTAGTTATTTTCATGCCTGCAAATTAAAAAAATATTTGTTTTACCATAATAAATTACTTTTGCGACCATAAAAAATGACTGACCCTAAACTTGATAAAGAAGAATTAACAAGCAGCTATGCCAAATACAGTAAAATATTTGGCTTATTGGTCCAACTCATTATTTTCATGCTTATATTTACCTTTTTAGGTAATTGGGCTGATAAACATTTTGCCCATAAAGTTCCTTATTTAACCATTATTGGTGTTTTTATAGGCATGGCCATTGGGTTTTATAATTTGATAAAAAACTTTATGAAGGAAAAGTAATAAATACAATGAAAACAATTATTCAATTTTTTTTACTGAGCATTGGATTAAGTATTTTTATAGGCTTAGCTACTTTTTGGAGTATTAATTCGCTAAAAATCAATTTAAATTTTAACGATGCTATTATTTGTCTAATCTTTTATTTCATTGTAACTTGTTTAGTGTTTTATATCAGTTATTTGGGTTTGAAAAAAGGTCCGCAAAGTTTTGTGATGCATTCTTATGCAGCCCTAGCAGTCAGATTTATAAGCAGTTTGTTCTATGTTTTGTACTATGCACAAACTCATAAAACTGCACAATTATCTTTCATTTTTTACTTTATGCTGCTCTTTATTTTATTTATTGTGTTTGAAATTTATATCCTTACTACTAAATTGCGCCTCGATTAAGGACGAAACGAAGAACCAAATGACTCATTTAAACAATTTGAAATCAATAAACTACACCATTAAAACTGCCCTTTTAACGATAGTGTTTTCTATCGTTTCAGTCATTTCTTTCGCAAATCAACCTATAATTAGCGAACATACAGATTCTACAGCTGCTAGCGTTGAAAATGAACATGCAACTGCTGTTCACACAGAAGGTACACATGAGGAAAATCATGGTGAGGAAAAATTTGATGCCAACAAAACAATAATGGAACACATTGCCGATGCACATGATTGGCATTTATTTGGACATACCAGCATTCATTTACCAGTTATTATATACACAGATAAAGGTTTAGAAACTTTTTCAAGTGGTAAATTCAATCATGGTCATGATGCATATAAAGGAAATTACACTTATAAATTAGTTCACGAAAAAATAAAAGTATTAAACGAAGCAGGTGAAGTAGACGAAGAAGCTAGTAAAAAAGTATTAGATTTTTCTATTACTAAAAACGTAGCAACTTTATTTATTGCTGTAATTGGTTTAATATTAATTTTCTTAACTGTGGCCAAAGGTTATAGCAAAAGAGGAATTGGAGCTCCTAAAGGTTTACAAAGTTGGATTGAACCGATTATAATTTTTGTTCGTGACGATATTGCTAAGCCAAACTTAGGTGATAAATACCAAAAGTTCATGCCATATTTATTAACTGTTTTCTTCTTTATTTGGTTCATTAACGTAATTGGTTTAATTCCGTTCTTTCCAGGAGGAGCTAACGTAACAGGTAATATTGCAGTAACTTTAGTGTTAGCAGTAATTACCTTCTTAATAACAAACTTTAACGGTAACAAAAACTACTGGGGACACATTTTTACGCCTCATGTACCACTTTGGTTATACCCATTAATGATCCCAGTAGAAATTATTGGTATTTTCACAAAACCTTTCGCTTTAATGATTCGTTTGTTTGCAAACATTACAGCAGGACATATTTTAGTGCTAAGCTTAGTTTGTTTGGCATTCATCTTTAAATCGTATGCAGTAGGCGCAATAGCAACTCCTCTTATCGTATTTATTAGCGCTATTGAATTATTGGTTGCTTTTATCCAAGCATTTATATTCACTATTTTGTCGGC
>JBGSBN010000197.1:0-6273 GCA_041730515.1 Methylacidiphilales bacterium
AATGAAAAGCTTGTTAAATTAAAATAATTATAATTAAGGCAGGAGGTTTTTCCTCCTGCTTTTCAAAATAGTATAGTATGATATCGAAAAAGATATTTTTTGTTTTAATTGCATTGATTACAGTTACGTTTTACAATAGTGTTGATAATAAAAAGTAATGCTCAAATTTCAATTGGTTTAAATGGAGGCTTTGGCTCTGGAATTGATTTAGGCGTTGCAATCAATGGCAAAAACCTTTCAACTAACAATGGTTTTGGTGGAGGATTAAATGGGCGATATTGGTTAAACAAAAAAATGGCTGTTGGAATAAATATAAGTTATTTTTCATTTGGTGTTAAAGATGTTCCTTCTGGAATAACATCAAACTATTCAGTAACACCTATCTCATTAGCATTCGATTATAGTTTTAAAGATAAAGGATTTAAACCTTTTGCAGGACTTGAATTTGGTTATTTGATTGGCTCATGGATAGCAAAGTATGATGAAAATTATGGAGGTATTAATTTTCCGGCTTTTGATGGATCTTATAGTAATAACGATTTATTTATAGCTCCTACAGTAGGGGCAACATACGAAATTAATAAAAATTTTGAAATCTTATTAAATGCCAAATATATGTTTGGTTACAATGGTGGTAAAAAAGATATAAAATATAGTAATTCAAACCTTCCTTCAACTCAAGTAGTAACTGTTGCATCATCTTTTGTAAATGTTAATTTAGGTATATCATATAAATTTGGCAATTAATTATAATTACCAACTATTAGCCACTAAAAAGCCCAACCGAAAATAAATTCAGTTGGGCTTTTTTTAAGGTTATAAATTTAAGGTTTGCAATATTTAGCTACGTAGGTTTTGTTTTTTAGGATTATATAAACTGCATAAATTCCGCTATTTAATGAATTAGTTTCTACGTTTTTAGTGGTTTCGGTTCCTTCTACCGAAGTTTGATAAACTAAATCACCGTTTATATTTCTTATTTCTACTAATCCGCTTTCGTTACTTTCATTGTTAATTCTAATCACACTGTAATCTATATCATAACTAATATCGATTGCTTGTTTACTAAAATAAGTTTCATGGCTTAGGTCTTTATCGTAAGCATAATCGCCTTGTTCCAATGTATTGGTGTTAGGAATAATGGTAATCATATCAATTTTACAAATGGTATCCACTTGGGCACCTTTCGATACAATCATTTTTACTGTGTAAATTCCTAGTTTACTATATTTATGCGCAGGGTTAATTGAGTATTCCATTTGTCCATCGCCAAAATCCCATTTTACCCAATCATAATTTTCAGGGTTTTGAGCTACAAAATACACTGCCACATTTACCTTAGTAGTAATGTTTTTGTTAGGAGTAAACTGGTGTTTTATTTCTGAAGCATTAGCCATGAAAGAAATAAAAAGTGCTGCTGTAAAAAATATGTTTTTCATAATATTAGGGGTTTGTATTTTTAAATTATGAACCTTTTACGCAGTTAGTTTTCAATAAGTTACTTTTAAAATGGAATTTATACACCAATGGAAAATTGGAAAGGATTAGTGGAAAATAAATTGGATGGATTTTTATTTGATAACTAAAAATAGTAATCCAATTTATTGGTTCATTCATTTTTTTAGGCAATAGAATATTTATTTAAAACAGCCATCAATTTGGTAAAATCTATTTTATGAAAACAGCCTACAAACTAAGAACTTTGAACTAAGAACTATAAAACTTACATTTGCACCCTTTAAAAAGTAAAAATAAATGATTTCAGTAGCTAATTTAAGTTTGCGTTATGGCAAGCGTGTGTTGTTTGAAGATGTAAATGTGAAGTTTGCACCAGGTAATTGTTATGGAGTAATTGGTGCAAATGGTGCTGGAAAATCTACTTTATTAAAAATACTTTCAGGCGAAATAGACCCAAGTACAGGCCATGTATCTATTACTCCAGGCGAGCGCATGAGTGTATTAAGTCAAAATCACTATGAGTTTGATGAATTTCCTGTTTTGCAAACTGTTATTATGGGTAATAAAAAGCTTTGGCAAATAATGGAAGAAAAGGATGCCATTTATGCCAAACCCGATTTTAGTGATGCAGATGGTTTGAAAGCTGCTGATTTAGAAGGTCAGTTTGCTGATATGGAAGGTTGGAATGCTGAAAGCGATGCTGCAAGTTTGTTAAACGATTTAGGAATTGCTGATGCATTACACACTAAATTAATTAAAGAATTAAATGGTAAAGAAAAGGTGCGTGTGCTTTTAGCGCAAGCCTTATTTGGTAACCCAGATATTTTATTATTAGATGAGCCTACCAACGATTTAGATGTGGAAACGGTTATTTGGTTAGAAAATTTCTTGGCCGATTTCCAAAATACAGTAATAGTAGTAAGCCATGATAGGCATTTTTTAGATTCAGTTTGTACGCACGTAGCAGATATCGATTTTGCAAAAGTTTCACTTTATACCGGTAATTATTCGTTCTGGTACCAAAGTAGTCAATTGGCATTGCGCCAAAAAGGCGATCAAAACAAAAAAGTAGAAGATAAACGCAAGGAGTTACAAGATTTTATTGAACGTTTTAGTGCCAACGCTTCTAAATCGCGTCAAGCTACAAGTCGTAAAAAATTATTAGAAAAATTAGTGGTTGACGATATTCAAGCTTCTACTCGTAAATATCCTGGTATTATTTTTAGACCTGATAGAGAGTGTGGAGATCAAATACTTCGCATTGAAAATTTGAGTAAGAAAAATGCAGATGGCGATGTATTGTTTAAAAACATTTCGTTCAATTTAGATAAAGGTGATAAAGTAGTAATTCTTTCAAAAAACCCAATGGCTATTTCTAATTTTTTCGAAATAATTATGGGCAATAATACCGCTGATAGTGGTGAGTATATTTGGGGTCAAACCATTACCAAATCGTATTTACCAAACGATAACAGCAGTTATTTCAGTGCTGACTACAATTTAATTGATTGGTTACGCCAATATTCTGAAGAAAAAGACGAAACTTATATCCGCGGATTTTTAGGTAAAATGTTGTTCAGTGGCGAAGAAGTTTTCAAAAAATCAAACGTGTTAAGTGGAGGCGAAAAAGTGCGTTGCATGGTTTCGCGTATGATGTTAACCAATGCCAATTGTTTGGTGTTAGATGAGCCAACCAATCACTTAGATTTGGAATCGATTACTGCCTTTAACAATGCTTTGATGGATTGGAAACACAATGCCATTTTTACCAGTCATGATCATGAGTTTGTGCAAACTATAGCCAACCGTGTAATTGAAATTACCCCATCAGGAGCCATTGATAAACGCATGACTTACGATGAATACATTAGCAATACTGAAATTAAAGAACAACGTGAAAAAATGTACGGTTCTGTAGCTAAGAAATAAGCAATAAATGAGTATTTGTAAAATCCTGATAATTTAAAAGTTATCAGGATTTTTTGTTTTTGGGCATAACCCACTTTTCCAAGCCAAAAGCCACCCACGTGGGTCGGGCTATTCGTTCCAATCTTTTTTGCCTTCCCACCAATGCCTTTCAAAAAAAGGATTTCCACTGCTATCCCTTATGCAGTCTATTTAATAATTTATTTTATAATAAATTTTTTTATTATAAGTATACTTATTATTATTGCGCCAGCAATTAATAAAATAAATAAAAATGATGTGGATTAAAACTTACTCAACCATTACTAAAAATGTAACCCATGAACAAATGTGGCGCTTATTTGCCGATGTAAATAACTGGCATAAATGGGATCATGAAATTGAATATGCCAAATTAGAAGGCAATTTTAAACTTGGAAATTATTTTATATTAAAACCTAAAGGTTCGCCTAAGGTAAAAATAGAGTTAATAGAAGTACTTGAAAATAAAAAATTTGTAGATTTAACTAAATTTCCATTAGCTAAAATGTATGGCGAACATGTGTTTGAACAAACTGCCGAAGGTTTAAAAATAACAACCACCATGAAAGTTACAGGATTATTAAGTTTTTTATGGATTAAATTGGTGGCTCAAAATATTGTAAATGGTTTGCCTACCGAAACACAAAATCAAATAAAATATGCAGCAGCGCATTATTAATTTTTTTGAAATAAAAGCCCGTTAAATTAACATAATTGCAAGCCAATTGTTACCCAATGAAATCGACTGAAACTACATTTCAATTTGAAAAAGCCGAAGAAAGCACAGGTTTTTTGCTTTGGCAAGTAACTAATTTATGGCAGCGCGAAATAAAAAAAGCGTTAGAAGAATTTGAACTTACCCATTCTCAATTTGTATTATTGGCAAGCACCTATTATTTAACACTTCATAAGCAAGATGTCACGCAAGTTTTACTTTCCAATCATACCAAAATAGATCCAATGACAACATCTACCGTGTTGCGGACTTTACAAAAAAGAGGATTTATTGTGCGTAAGGAACATAGCACCGATACACGCGCAAAAGCTGTAGGGTTAAGCGAAGAAGGAATTTTGATTACCCAAAAAGCAGTTAAAACAGTTGAAAAATTTGACCATCTTTTTTTTGAAACTCTTGGGCAAAATACCACTGATTTTAACGCCAAATTATTGACTTTGTTGAGTCAAAATAAATAAGTCAAAATGTTGACTTCTAGGTGTTTTTTATTTAATTAGCTTAAGATTTTTTTATGGTGAAATATTACTGTTTACCAATAAAAAAATCTCAAGTTAAATGATTGAATCTATTATTGTTTAGCCAAAGCCAATCGTCTATTTGCTGGCCTTAAATACCAAGATGCCACAGTTAAACACATAAATACAAAAACGGGTAATGTTTGCAAAAAGCCATCGCCACTAGCCAAATGAGCTACAACTCCACCTGATAATAAAAAGAACAAACCGGCATAAGCCCATTCTTTAACCAAAGTATATTTTGGAACTAAAATGGCTATTACAGCTAAAAATTTCCAAGCACCAAATAATGGCAATACATAAGTTGGAAAACCAATATGAGCAAATCCTTCCACGTTAGGTTTCATCATAAATAGTTGGCCCGAACCACCCAGAATCATGCCAAAGCATAATAAACCAGTTATTACCCAATAAGCTATATTTTTCGATTTTTGATTAGTCATTTTTATATTCAATTATTTGGTTAAAATTTCTTGTAATCTATTATGAGCCATGTTAATTCCATAAGCAAAAGGTAGTTTCATTTGCTCCGCTCTATGCTGCTCCGATTGATAAATTATTTGTATAGTTAATTTGCTGGTTTCTTCACTCAGTTTTTCAAAAGTTAAAAACTCTAATTGAACGCCAATGGGCATATTTTCCATTTCAAAAGTGCGCACTATTTTTTCGTTGGTAATTACTGAATGAATGGTTCCATGGGCTTTAAATACTACATTTCCATTATGCGATGTTTCAATTTTAAAACTACCATGGTTATTGTTTTTAAGTTCAATTATTTTAGTTCCCATCCACTGTTCCAAAAGTTCGGCTTCGGTGTAGGCTTTATAAAGTAAGTTTACTGGTAAGTCAAACTCTCGAGTAATAAACAGTTCTTGCTTACCCTCTGGGGCATTTATTTTAGTTTTTTGTTCCATATTTTAATTAGTTTTTTTCTTTATAGTTTTTCATAACAGCTTCTAGTTTATTAAATCTTTCATCCCACATTTGTCTAAACGGTTCAATGAAATCGGCAATGGCTTTCATTTTTTGAGGATTGAAATGGTAATAAATTTCGCGGCCTTGTTGTTCTTGTTTTACCAATTCGCATTCGGTTAATATTTGTAAATGTTTTGATACTGTGGGTCTTGCAGTGTCAAAATTAGAGGCTATGGCGCCTGCAGTCATTGATTGCGAAGCCAATAATAAAAGTATAGCTCTTCTAGTTGGGTCCGCTATAGCCTGAAATACATCTCGTCTTAAATTCATTATGAAGTTATTTGGCTACAAATATATATGTAGTTATTTGGCTACGCAAATTTTTTTGTTAAATTTTTATAAAATGTAGTTCAGTGAATGGTTAAATTAATTGGAAATTTAAAAAATAAAAAGTTCATATTTTGCATAGAACAATTTAGCAACAAACCAATATTTTCTAACAAACATCATAAGTAAGCTTCATGAATAAGTTTAATTTTGCTAGCATAAATTTTACAATATAAATAACTTTATGAAATACGATATAACCATTATTGGTTCTGGCCCCGGAGGATATGTTGCTGCTATTCGTTGTGCGCAATTAGGTTTTAAAACAGCCATTATTGAAAAATACAGTACCCTTGGCGGAACTTGTTTAAATGT
>JBGSBN010000198.1:0-6148 GCA_041730515.1 Methylacidiphilales bacterium
ATTTAGATGAATATAGTTATAGACTTAACAGATCACAAAGCAAGGAAACCATATTTGACAACCTAATTAATAGAATTGTCAAAGCTAAATACTTGGGATACAGGCAAATTATAATAAGTAGCTAGGTGAGTATCTCTAAAATTTATTAATAAGTCAGAATGGTTACATTTAGGTAATTTGTTTTTGATACTAATTTTCCCCCTCATAGATTTTATATTAGTTGTTACCAATAAATACCATCTATTACATTACAAAAATGTTCAAATTGATGCTTCTGGTGCTTTTCCTTTACTTGCAATAACTCCAGGAATTGCTTATATAATCCACACCGTTTACTTTTATTTTATGCTTATTTTAGGTGTTTATTTACTTGTAAATACGCTGAAAAATGGTTATTTAATTTATAAGAAACAATATGTTTCTATTATTTTTTCTGCCCTAATACCATGGTTGGCTAATTTAATTTATTTAATTGGCTATAGGCAATTTGGTCACATTGATTTAACGCCATACGCATTTGTTATTACTTCTTCAACCATAGCATTTTCATTATTTAAACATAATCTTTTTAACCTAATTCCAATTGCCCGAGAAAAGGTAATTGAAAATATGAGTGAAGGTGTAATTGTTCTAGATTGGCGTGGAAGAGTTCTGGATCTAAATGCAGTAGTTTTAAAATTCTTGAACACCAATGATTCCAATGTAATTGGTAAAAATATTTTTGATATAATTGATGATGAAAATTTATTAAGAGATAAATTAGAGTTGGCTAATGGAAAACATTTTACCATTAATACACACAAAAGAATTTTTGATATTACTATCAATGAAATAAATCCTTCTAAAGGTGGTTATAAAGGTAATTTATTAATATTTAGAGATATTACTGATAATGAGTTGGCAAAAGAAAAGCTCGAAAAGCAAACTCAACAATTGGAAGAACTTAATAAGTTAAAAGATAGGTTATTTTCAATTATTGCCCACGATTTAAAGGCCCCTTTTGCCAGTTTGGTTAGTATGCTTCGGTTGGTTAATGAAGATGGAATTTCGACAGACGAGTTTAAAGAATATTTACCTAAATTGACAGAAAACATTGAGTACACATCTACCTTATTAGAGAATTTACTCAACTGGTCGAGAAGTCAGATTGATGCAGTAAATATTGTTATAGAACCAATTTATTTGAAACAATTAATTGATAATGAAATATTGTTTTTTACTAAACCTGCCATAGAAAAGGGAATTCAAATTATCAACAATATTGAAAGCAGCTATTTAATTAATTCTGATAAAAGTACAGTTCAATTGGTCATTAGGAATTTATTTTCTAATGCCTTAAAATTTTGTAAAGCCAAAGATACCATTGAAATTCACTTACAAAATTTAAACGGTGAAGAAACCTTATTGTTTAAAGATACTGGAATAGGAATGAGTGCCGAAAAGGTAAAGAAATTATTTGGTTCTGAAACTTTTACTACCCTAGGCACCGATAATGAAAAAGGAACTGGATTAGGTTTATTGCTTTGTAAAGATTTTTTAAATAAAATAGGTGGTAAAATACACGCTGAAAGTGAAGTAGGAGTTGGTACTACTTTTTATATTCAATTTGAATGTAAATAATTTCCTTGTTAGCAAAGTTTTATGAATGTAATTGAAGGATTTGGCGAAATTTCAAAAACAAGTGTTCCAAAAACCAATTATATTGCGCCTTTAACTTTATTATAAAATGAAAATGATTAAATTTTTGACCACAATTTTTGTTGCACTGTTTTTTGTTATCAATATTTCATCGTGCCAAAATAATACCAATGGCACCGGTGGTAAATTAGATGTAAATACCTTTGAAAAAAATGTAAATGACGATAAAAACATCCAATTAATTGATGTAAGAACGCCTGGCGAATATGCTGAAGGATTTATTGGAAATGCTAAAAATATAGATTGGAATGGCGATAACTTTGCTGCTGAAGTTGCCAAATTAGATAAAACCAAACCTGTTTATGTTTATTGTTTAGCAGGAGGCCGAAGCGCAAGTGCAGCCAATAAACTAAAAGAAATGGGCTTTTCCCAAGTGTACGATTTAAAAGGAGGCATGAATGCTTGGCGCAATGCAGCTAAACCAATTTCTGTAACTGGAAATGAGCCTGCAAAACCTGAAAATACTGGCTTATCGCTAGCTGATTTTAATAAAAAAATTGTAGATAATCAATTGGTTTTGGTAGATGTGTATGCACCTTGGTGTGGCCCTTGTAAAAAAATGGCTCCTTACTTGGCCGAAATAGCCGAGGAGAAAAAAGATAAGTTAACATTTATAAAAGTAAATGCTGACGAAAGCCAAGAAATAGTAAAAAATTTAAATGTAGAAGAATTACCAACTCTTATTCTTTATAAAAATGGTAAACGTGTTTATACCAATATTGGTTTAATTACCAAAGCTGATTTATTAAAAGTGATTGATACAAATATTTCAAAATAGTAATACCTTAATAATGTAATTACAAAAAATGGCTTGTTTGAATAAAATAAGCCTTTTTTTGTAAATAGATGTTTTGATTAAGCTTTTTTGAAACGGTGTTTCGATAAAGTTTTAATAGCTAAAATTCCGCTAATTGAAATTAGCAATGCAGCTAAAAAGAAAGGTGCTCCTGGCAAAAAGAATAATGAATCTTCAGCAGTGGCATAAGCAAATAAATTATTCATTATAAGCGGACCAACAATGGAGGTTAGACTAATTAAACTGGTTAAAGCTCCTTGTAATTCACCTTGTTCAGTTGCGGGTACTTGGTTAGATATTAAACCCTGAAGAGCAGGACCAGCTATACCACCAAGGCAATAAGGAATTAAAAAGGCAAACATCATCCAATCTTTCCAAGCAATACCAAATAAAACCAAACCTAATGCATATAAAAATAATCCTAAATAAATGGACTTGTTTTGACCTAATTTAGGATTGATTACCCTAATTAAATAACCTTGAACAATAGAAACTAAAACACCAACCACAGCTAGCGAATAGCCAACCATTTCTTCGTTCCAATTAAATTTGTACATGGTAAAATAACTCCAATTTGATTGTACGGCATGCGAAGCAATGTAAATTAATACCAACGATGCTATTAAGCCCGAAACTACTGGATATTTTTTTAAATGAGCCAATGAGCCAATTGGATTAGCTCTTTTCCATTCAAACTTACGTCTGTTTTCTTTTAACAACGATTCTGGCAATACAAAATAGCCATAAAGTAAGTTAAGCAAAGTTAAGCTTGCGGCCACTAAAAAAGGCATGCTTGGGCCCCATTTGGCCGAAAGTCCACCAATTACAGGCCCAATAATAAATCCTAAACCAAAAGCAGCACCAATTAAACCAAAATTTTGAGCACGTTTTTCTGGTTCGCTAATATCGGCTATGTAAGCAGTGGCAGTGGTAATACTTGCCCCCATTACACCAGCTATTAATCTCCCTACAAATAACCATGTAATAGATGGAGCGTAAGCATGCAAAATATAATCTAATCCTAAACCTAAAAGCGAAAGTAACAGAACAGGTCTTCTACCAAACCTATCGCTTAATGCGCCTAAAATTGGCGAAAACAAAAATTGCATTATTGCAAAGCAAAACACCAACCAACCTCCATAGCGGGAAGCTTCAGAAATACCTTCTCCAGTTAGTTTTTCAATCAATTTAGGAACTACCGGAATAATAATTCCAAGTCCAATTACATCAACCAAAATGGTAATAAATATAAAACCTAAAGCGGCATTGCGTTTTACTGTCATTTTTATAGAGGTTTAAGTCGCAAACATAATTTAAAATTGGGTATATAAAATAATAGTTAATTGTTATTTTGATGTTGCTTAGGATAGTTTTTATTTCACAAACTAGCTTACTTTTGAAACTACTATTTAACCCAATTTTAGATAAATTATGAAAAAAACAGTATTAATTACAGGCTCATCATCTGGAATAGGAAATGCTACCGCAATATACTTTGCTCAAAATGGTTGGAATGTGGCTGCCACGATGCGCCATCCTGAAAAAGATGAAACCTTAAAAGGCAATAACAATATTAAACTTTATACGATGGATGTATTAAATGAAGAAAATATAGCAACTGTAATCAATCAAACCATTGCCGATTTTGGTAAAATAGATGTAATTGTAAACAATGCAGGTTATGGAGCTGTTGGTATTTTTGAGGCTGCTACTGCTGCGCAAATAAAAAAACAATTTGATACCAATGTATTTGGAGTAATGAATATGATAAGAGCCATTTTGCCTCATTTTAGATCCAATAGAAACGGACATATTATAAATATTACTTCGGTTGGAGGCATCATTACTTTTCCAATATACAGTGTTTACCATGGCACCAAATGGGCTTTGGAAGGTTTTACTGAATCGTTGTCGTTTGAGCTAAAACCATTTAATATTAAAGTAAAAAATGTGGAACCAGGAGCTATAAAAACAGATTTTTACAGCCGTTCGCAAGATTTATTTAAAAAGGAAGGTTTAACCGATTACGATAATTATGCAACTGTAACATTTAAAAATACACAACAAGCTGGCGCAAATGCTCCCGGGCCTGAGGTAGTGGCTAAAGTAATTTTTAAAGCTGCTAACGATGATAATTTTAAATTACGATACCCAGTTGGAAGTGGTGCTCCGATATTGATTTTTTTACGCAAAATAATTCCTTTATCGTGGTTTAAAGCCATGGTGAGCTTGGTAGTAGAAAAAGGTTTGTAATAAAAAAAGCAGTTCAATTTGAACTGCTTTTTTTGTTTATTAGGTATTTTACACTAAAAGATAATCGAGAATTTCTTTCAAAAAAATTAATTGCAAAATTGGGTGAAGTGGTTACTGATTCACTTTTATTGAAAGCAGCCAATAATTGAAAAACATTTGAACGTACCTCAAAAAGAAAATTATCATTAATTAAATAATAAGCACCAGAATTTAGGCTAAAACTATAATTCCAATGAGAGTAACTGCCAATTTTATCTGAATTGTCAATAGTTTCAGAATATATCGTGTTATTTACTGATAACTGCGGTAAACAATAAACTCCAAATTTCTTTACTAAACTCCAATGCTTTTTATAATATAATGTTACAAAAAAGTTCTCGTAGTTTTGGGTAAATACTTCCTTTGATTTATCTGGAAATAAATTATAACTTCTAATTGAATAACCTGTTCCTATTCCAATACTTTTATCTTTTTTAAAGTATTTTTCAAATTCTGGTTTTAACAATAAAAAATAAATATTTTCATTTTTATTGATTAAACTGGTTTGAAAGTTATCGTAATAGCCAAAAAAATTAGCACCAACTGAAAATTTAGTATTTTCAAATTGGCCGAATACTAAAGTGTTTATTTTTAGTAATATAATAAAAGTAGCTACTAGTTTAGGTAATAAACTCATATTTTTAATATGCTTTAGCAAACAATACTCGTTGAGTTGATGGTTTGCCTGTTAATACACAAATACCTTCTTCTTGAACATTATTTAAAGGCACACAACGAATAGTAGCTTTGCTTAATTCTTTTATCTTTTCTTCGGTTTCGCTTGTTCCATCCCAATGCGCACTTACAAATCCGGTTTTATTATCTAAAGCATCCATAAATTCATCCCAATTGTTTACAACATGAATATGTGAATCTCTATAATCTTTGGCTTTATTATAAATATTTTCCTGAATTTCATTCAATAAATTACTGATGGTTTCAGATAAATTATCCGCACTGATTATTTCTTTGGTTTTAGTATCACGTCTGGCTAATTCAACATTTCCAGCAGCTACATCTCTAGCACCAATTGCTATGCGCAATGGAACACCTTTTAACTCATAATCTGCAAATTTATAACCAGGAGAAATGCCATCTCTGTCGTCTAATTTTACTAAAATACCTTTGGCTTTTAAAGCAGAAAAATATTCACGGGCTTTTTCTAAAACCAAAACTTTTTCGTCTTCTTTTTTACCAGTAATTGGCACAATTACTACCTGAATTGGCGCTAATTTTGGAGGTAAAACCAATCCTTCATCATCGCTATGACACATAATTAGTGCGCCCATTAAGCGAGTAGAAACACCCCAACTAGTTCGCATGTATTGATCTAATGCGGTGGAGTTGGTTTCTCCCTACCGA